>NZ_JAMYVA010000048.1:0-43571 GCF_040323505.1 Mesorhizobium sp. M0040 | reverse complement strand
TACGCCTCCGCGCCGAGCGAAAAGCTCTCTTGTCGGCAACGGACCAGTTGAGCCGTTTACCCGATGACGTCCTTGGCGACATCGGCATCTCACGTGACGAAATTATGTGCGATTTGCGAAGCCGCGCCATCCGTCATGCGGAGGCAGGCGCGGCCGGCACGACGATCGAGCGCACCAGGATCGTTTCGGCCTCGATCCCGAGACGGTTGGCTGCCGGCAGTGGCTACGCCTCGGCCGAGATCCCCTTTGGCTGGTCCACGAGCGCGCGATCGAGCCTTACATCGCGGCTTCGACAAGCAGCGGCGCGCGGACGGGACCTTCGAACGGCACTACACCTGCGACCCCAAGGACTGAATGTTGACCGACGGGAGCTGGGGAGGATCTCAAAATGATCATGTCAGTTGTTAAGTCCCTCGCCTGTGACGCTCGGCACCGTGCTGATCGCAATCAGTCCGGCTTCATTGTCGGCTTCTGACGCTCGGGATCTCGCGTTCGCTCACGCTGACATGCCAATCAAACAGCTGAAAGACGTCTATTTGGATTGCGAGCGGGGAGGCCGCCGGTGCGCTGGGGACGGAAGACGTGATGTACTGTTCGATGCGCGAGTTCCGACTAGGCGCGAGATAGCAGTTTGCGCATAATCAACGATGCATGGCCTTCTGCACCGTGCGACGCGGCCCTGCGATCGATCACTTCGAACCATGTTTGCGGTAAAAGGCCATTGCCCGGTCGTTTCCCTCGAGCACTTCGAGTGCGATGCTCGGGATGCCGGAATGGGAGGCAAAGACAGCGTGCAATATATTAGCGGCTAGCCCGGTGCCGTACTCGCTTTGATCGATGTGGAGCCCGTCAAGCATGACGTCGCCGGCTTCATTCAGCCATCGCGTAGCCGGCAATCGAGCCGTCTGGCCGTTCTGCCACGAACGACATTTTGTTGGTGTCTGTCAGTTTCGCCGCAATCCGCTGCAGCGTGTGATCTTCATCCGAAATCCGGGCCGCGGTCTCGGCACCCATGATTGGCGAGTACGTCCTGCGCCAAGACTCTCCAATGAGCAGCGATACCGACGGCACGTCCTGCTCAGTCATGGCTCTGATTTGCGTCATCGATAATGTCCCCTGCCGGTCAATTATAGCGTTGCCGGACGGGCCGCTCAAATTCGGAGCGGCGGCCTACCGCCGCTTCATCGCATGGGGGTCACGCCGTTCCCTTACACCTACCATCAGGCATGGTCCGCAGGTCGACTCCTACCGATGAGCTAACGTCCGCTCTGGAGAAGCACCGCGAATGTCTGAACATGGCGCTCCTTGCCCGTTCGGGTGGACAAACGAACAGCCGCTGTCCACCTCTGAGCGGCAGTTTAGTTGGGTGCCAAGCGTTAGATTTTGGCAGGAAGCGGCCGGCTTTGCGACCGCCAAGCCGACCGCGGTCGATCAGCCCGCGCAGTTCTGGAACAGGTTCGGTAGCCGGTGGACCTCGTCGAGCATAACCAGCTTGTCCTGATGCTCGGCCAAATAAAGCTCCGGCTCGGCAAGCCGTGCGCGGTCGGCGTCCGACTCGAGGTCAAGGTAGATCGAAGGACGCCGTTCGGCTATTTCCGGCGCCAGGGTTGTCTTGCCGACCTGAAGCGGCCCGAGCAGCGCAACAGCGGGCATGCTGTCCAGCGTCTCGGTGAGTTCTAGGCTGATGCGGCGTCCAATTATCCTTGCAATTATGGAGTACAGTTCCAGTTTTGCAAGGAAACCGGCAGCCCAGCCGTGCAAGACGCGCAGAGGCAAGGGCGTTAAAAGGCGCCGACGCCTTAGTTGTGAGATTGGCCCGGAACCGATCCCGCCGATGCTGACCCGGTTCATCACAATAAACAGAGCATTCGCCAAGGCACGACGGACTCTGAAACCGGGTTGATTGTCCGACCATGACGGTCGGATAACTGTCAGGACGAATACCGATCGCGCAGGAACGCGACGAAGATCGGTAAGGCAGGATTGGCGTTGTCGGGTCGCCAACGGGCTAAACTGGAGATCTGAATTGGTTTGCCCCGATCCGCAGCTTACGACAGATCGCATCTTTAAGAACCCTGTCGGCATCTCGGTCGTGGATCAGAGCGACTACAAGCCCGTTTCCGACGAGGCGCAAAGATGCCTGCACTGACGTGATGTTCGAGGATTGGAGGATGCTGCACGCCGCGTCCAACAGCGTCGGCGAGCAGAAATGCTTCGCCTCTGCGGACGAGCAACGTCGCTTGCTCCAGATCCTGCCACTCGATCACGGAATGGCTTGCGAGAGAATGATTTGAAGCAAGAACGACAGCCAGAGTGTCTTTCCACAGTGTCAGTTCGCATGCGCCGCCGGTGAATCGGGAGGAGAAGGACACGACGACGTCGGCCTGGGTGGCACCCAGAGCAGCCTTCGGCGAAGGATAAGAACTCTCTATCAAGCTGACGGTCACATTTGCATGAGATTGCCCGAACTCGATGACTGCATCCAAGCCTCGCCCGGCGAGGATGATTCCGTTGGAGCCGATGGAAAGCTTTCATGTTCATCTTTGGTGGCGGTCCTGGCCAGAGTGAGAGTATCATCAAGCTCGAGCAGCACGGAGCGCGGACGCTCCAGGAAAGCGCTCGCCTGCCGGGGTTGGGCCGATGTCGCGGGCATGGCGGCGAAATCCTCGTTCCCATGGCGTATTCGAGATCGCGTATGCGCCGGCTGACGGCGGAGTGATCGATCCCTGCGCGTCGCGAGGCGCGAAGAAAGCTGCCCTCCTCCGCGACCACAAGTGCATAATTGAGGGTCGCGAGTTGGACGGAGCTCCGCATCTCTGCTCAAAGTCAAGTTGGCGACAAAACGCGTTTGAGCGCTTTTGGCCGCTGCGGACTATCGCCAGATCTCAGTATTGACAAAGGGTGGGCAGTCCAACCCTCCTTAGAAGAACAATACTGAAAACACCGTGCATGGCCGCACTCGTTTCGGATTGCTTGGCGCATGGCCAACCGTTCCCGAAACGAGTGCTGCTGTGTTTAGTCCAGTATTGGAGGCTCCAATTGGTGGGGTAATCTTGTCCGTATCTTTGCACGATGTGCTTGCCAATGGCACTACCAAGATTTGGCGAGTGACAGCACGGGTCAGTCGCACGCATCATCGCCCAATGCCATGGTGAGGAGATGATGCGGTGATACAGACAAGCACACCGAGATCCGGCCAGCAGACACATTCGAGCAACATCAACAACGAGACTGTCGCGTGGCCTCTGGTGGTAGGAGTCGGTCGGGCACACGCCCATCACGGGGAATTCCTCCAAGGCGTCTTTGAAGCGGAAAACGGACGGCTTTGTCGCGGACTCGTCACGCTTCCGCTGACGTCGCAAGAGTCGCTAGTGACCTTCTGGCCGGATGAACAAGATGGCATTCGGCCGCGACCCGCAAACCGGATCAAAGCGGCGCGCGCGGCGGCCCTCACGCTCGAGCATGTCGGGGTAGCTGGAAGAGGGGGAGAATTGACGATCGAAAGCTCTATCCCGATAGGGCACGGCTACGGTTCCTCTACGGCAGACGTCATTGCGTCGATCCGCGCGGTCGCGGCTTCGGCGCGCGTCGCGCTGCGCCAGTCAACTGTTGCGCGACTGGCGGTGGCCGCGGAAGGCGCAAGCGACGCCATCGCCTACTGCGACCAAGCTCTCCTCTTCGCTCACCGGGAAGGCCGTACAATCGAACATTTCGGAGGCGAGTTCCCGCCCTTTCTCGTTGTGGGTTTCAGGGACGGCAGTGCCCGGCCCATCGACACGCTGGGCATGCGACGAGCACGCTACGATAGTGAGGAAATCGGAGTCTTCCGTGTTCTGCGCGGATTGGCGTGTCGCTCAATTAGGCAACAAGATCCCCGCCTGCTTGGACGTGTCGCAACCATCAGCGCCAGGATAAGTCAGAGGTATCTGCCGAAGGCAGCTTTCAACACTGTTCTGGACATAGCGCGCGGGCATGACGCATGCGGCGTGCAAGTGGCTCACAGTGGCACTTTGATCGGCATCCTCCTGGATGCTGCCGCACCGCGACCCGCCATGCGCGCCGTCGAACTCGCAACGCAGTTGAGGGGCGCAGGCTTCACAGATGTTCATACATTTGGCCTTAACGCCGAAACGAGAGTAATCCAGTGAGCGCAGGTGAAGACTACTTACGCGCCTATGAAACACCGCGATTTGCCCAGCTCGCGCCTAACCTCAACGCCGCCTGCTTTTCCCTCATGAAGCTGCTGCCCGCCCGATTCATGGTGGACCGTGCAGAAGCATCAGGACGCCTTAAGCGCGGTGGGCACATCATTGAAACGACGTCGGGCACGTTCGGCCTGGCCATCGCCATGCTAGCTGCCGCCCGTGGGTATGGGCTTACGCTCGTCACGGCCTCCAGCCTCATCGACGTGAAACTCAAGAGACGGCTGGAACAGCTCGGTGCCAAAGTGATGGCCATCGATGATCCTCAGGGAGACGGCAATCAGCGTGGTCGGCTCGAGTACCTTCAGAAGACCTTGCAAGATAACCCGGACACGTATTGGCCACGACAGTACGACAGTCCGGAAAACCGGCTTGCCTACGCGCGCCTGGCGGATCTCGTTGTTCGTTCACTCGGCCGCGTCGATTGCCTCGTCGGCTGCGTGGGAACAGGGGGATCGCTGTGTGGAACCGGAGGTTTCCTTCGTGAGCTCTTTCCAGATCTCAGGATGATTGCTGTCGATACCCACAGAAGCATGCTCTTCGGCCAGCCTGTCGGAAGGCGCATGCTGCGCGGGCTCGGCAACAGCGTTTTGCCGGACAATGTTCGACATGAGATGATCGACGATATTCATTGGGTGGGCGCATTACCAGCTTACGCCATGGCGCATGGGCTTTTTCGCGATCACGGGCTGTTCATGGGCCCGACCAGCGGCGCCGCAGCCCTGGTCGGCGCATGGTTCGCCAAGCAAAATCCCGAAGCCTCCACCGTCGTCATAATGCCAGATGAAGGGCATCGTCATTCCGATACAGTCTATAACCCGGATTGGCTCGCCGGCTTGAAGGACTGGCCAATCTCAATTCCACTTGAGCCAACAGTTCTCAAGCGAATTCACCCGGCCGAGGAGACGGCATGGACCAGATTTCCTTGGGACCGTAGAACTCTAAGCGCCGTTCTCGCAGAGTTTGAGGGCTCGTCCCCGGCGGAGCGACAGGTCTGAATTCAGAGCTTTGACGCGACAAGGCAGCACCGGCCAAGAGTCAGACGGGGTGCATCACCCGGTGAAGAAAATCCCTAGTGCGTTCGTGCTTCGGGTGTCGAAGGAGCTCCTTGGCCGGACCTTGCTCGACGATCCGGCCGCCGTCGAGAAAGAGGACACTATCGGAAACCTCGCGGGCGAACTGAATTTCGTGCGTAACCACGAGCATGGTCATGTTCTCGTGTGCGAGCGCGCGCATGACCTGCAGGACCTCGCCGACCGTTTCCGGGTCAAGTGCGGAGGTGGGCTCGTCGAAAAGAATGGCCTGTGGGCGCATCGCCAGGGCGCGGGCGATGGCCACGCGCTGCTGTTGGCCGCCCGACAATGACGCGGGATAGGCATTCGTCTTATCGGCCAAGCCGACGCGATTGAGCAATGCCGTGGCCCGCTCCCGGACCTGCTTCCTATTTTCCTTCAGTACGTAGAGCGGCCCTTCAATGACATTTTCCAGGGCTGTGCGGTGCGGAAACAGGTTGAAACGTTGGAAAACCATGGAAACGCGGGCGCAGATGGCGTGAACCTGGGGCGAGGCGGCATCGACCACGGTGCCGTCGATGCTGATGCGACCGCGCTGATAGGTCTCAAGCCCGTTCACACATCGTAGAAGCGTCGATTTGCCGGAACCCGAGGGCCCAATCAGACATACGACCTGTCCTTTGGCGATCTCGGCGTTGATCCCCTTGAGGACTTCGTGGGCACCGAAGGACTTGTGCACGTTGTCAAAGGTGATCATCCCGCCGCCCCAAGATAGCTTTCGACTCTGCGCATAAACAAGTTCAGCGGAACCGTCAGGCACAGGTAAAGCAGTGCCACCAAGGTAAAAACTGTCATGTTGTCGAATGTGGACGACGCAAGCATCTTGCCTTGCATGGTCAGCTCCTGAACCGAAATCACCGACACAAGCGAGGAGTCCTTCAGCAGCATGACCATGTTGTTGGCGTAAGGCGGCAGGATAATCTTGAATGCCTGCGGCAGCACGACGCGGCGCATCATCAACGGACGCTTCATTCCGATCGATTTTGCCGCTTCGACCTGACCCTTATCGACCGCCTCGATGCCAGCCCGGAAAGTTTCCCCGAGATAGCAGGAGTGAGCCAGCCCCAGCCCGATCGTGCCAGCCTGGAGCGCAGTCAGGTTGATGCCGATCTCGGGCGCGACAAAGTAGATATAAAAGAGAACCACCAACAGTGGTATGCCGCGCACGAAGTCGACAAGTAGCCGCGTCGGCACGGCGACACAGCGTATCCCCGATGTCCTGAACAGCGCCCAGACAAGGCCGAGCGCCGTCGCAAGACACAGCGCAAGAAAGGTTATCATGACGGTCAGCCAAACGCCGTTAAGAAGAAGCGGCAGATATTCCGTTGCATGCGCGATGAATTTGGTCATGGCCGGCTTCCTCTTGGCACGTACCCCGGCCGTCAAAGCCGGTCATTCCGATGCGATCCTTTGGTCCTGCCAGCCGGCGCTTCTGTCGAGGTCAGTGCGGGTTGGCCTCAAAGGCCATATTTGGCAAATATTCGGCTTAATTCGCCGCTTTCCTTCAGCTTGGCGATGGAGGCATTCACCTTTTCGAGAAGCAGTGGATTTTCCTTGGCAACCGCCAACGCGACCTCGCCTTTTTTCATCGGCTGATAGCCGTCGACGAGGCGAACACCCAGGTCGGGATTCTTTGAAAGCTGATATGCGACGATCGGGGCGTCACCGAAACCGGCCTTGATGCGGCCCAGAACCACATCGCGCATCATGTCAGCGATTGAGTCGTAGAGCTTGACTTGACCGAAGACGCCAAGCGCTTCCAGAGCGTCAGCGTAGGTCGAGCCGATCTGCGCCCCGACGGTCGCACCTCTGAGCTCCTCGATCGTGTAGTTTTTGCTATCGCCGGCAGCAACAAACATCGCCTCGCCATACGCGTAAACCGGCGTGCTGAAATCGATCACCTGCTTTCGTTTGTCCGTTATGAACATGCTGGCGGAAATCAGATTGATTTTGTCGGTCGTCAATGCCGGGATCAGGGCTGGAAAAGCGTTTATTTGAAAATCGGCGGTCGTACCAAGGCTCGCGGCAATCGCACTTGCCAGATCGACCATCGCGCCTGTCGGCTTTTGGGTTGCGGTGTCGACAAACGTGAACGGCACTCCGGTTGGCGTGACGCCGACTCTGAGCGTTTCCTCAGCCATCGTCTGAGTTGCCATTGCGACACTGAGGGCTGCGAGCCAGCCGATGAGTGTTTTGCGAAGCATGAAAATTCCCCTTTCATCATGTTTGAATCGAGGTTCCGCTCGCTAAGCGAGTTGAATTTGCCTCTCGTGGATAGCTTTTGGAAGTCGCAATTACGTCCAGTGGCGGACGAGATCATCAGTCGATCAGAAGTCGTATCTGTTCATGATCGTCTCTATCTTCTCTTCAGGACATCTTGGCCGCGCGTTGTTCATCAGAGGGCGTGAAATAGTCGCTGTCCTGGGCAAGGTGTTCCCACGCTTCGGCAACTGACCGAAACGATTGTTGTGCTTGGCCCGCGCCGGTCGAACGATCCAAATCCTTGAGGCCGCTCGCTGTCACGATGGCAACGACGCTGTCCGACCGCGCGATGGTGCCTTCTCGCCTCAAGGATTCGATAGCTGCAAATGGCGTCACCGAGGCAAGCTCGGCAAAAACACCCTCGGTGGCCGCAAGCTGCTGCTGCATGGCTATCAAGCCGATATTGCCGACCGGCATTGCCGTGCCGCCAGATTCACGCAGGGCGTTGAGCGCCTGAAACGTGCTTCGTGTGGTGCCGATCGAGATGGCAAGCGTGTTGAAGCTTGCGGGGACTTCGGCAACCAGATCTCCCTTGCCGGCAAGGGCTCTGGCCAAAGATCCATGCACTTCCGCCGCCACGAGTCTCGGCAACCGCTCGATCTTGCCTTGGCTAAGAAGGTCCTTAAATCCGGCCCACAGCCCGGCAAGCGCGTCCCCATAGCAAACAGGCAAGGCGCACCAGTCCGGCACGGCACCGTGCATTTGTTCGACGATTTCGTAAGCCAGGGTCTTGTAGCCCTCGATCCCGACAGGATGACTGCCCACCACGGGGCTGTGAAACGGTGATGTTGCAAACCATCCGAGGCGCTCGGTACCAGCGGCAAGCAATGGCCAGCGATGGGACTTGTCGGCCAGGGATACGACGCTTGCGCCGTATTTGCGGATCTGCGCCAACATTGCGCCGGCGGTGCCTGAGAATGTGACAACGACGCATTTCAGGCCCGCCCGTGCAGCATAGGCGGCAAGTGAGGCCCCGGCGTTCCCCGACGAAGCAGTCGCCACCACGCGTGCGCCACTCAAACGTGCCATCGACACCGCCACGGTCGAGAAGCGGTCCTTGTGGGACCAGGTAGGGTTTGCGCCCTCGTCCTTGATAAGAAGCTTGGGGACGCCGAGCTGCTTTCCCAGCTTCTCGGCGCTCAGCAACGGCGTCAGGCCCTCGCCCAAGGAGATTGCATCGCTGAGTCCACAAGGAAGCATGTCGGCATAGCGCCAGAGCGAGGGCAGGGCGGCACCCGCTGCGGAAGCGGCCGATGTAGCTCCGGATGGATCGTAGGCGACCTTAAGATTGGCCGGTGCTTCGGCACAGCATATCGGGCAGCCGCGTGAGTCGATTTTGGTATCGATCCGGAACAAGGCGCCGCATCGAATACAGGAAAACCCTGCCGCGCGGCTCATAACGGCACCCGGGTGATTGCATCGTGCGTCTGCGTCAGCCGCTCCACTCCGCGCTGGCGAACAACCACCGTGTCCTCCACCTGGAGTCCCCAGCGGCCGATTTCGTAGTAGGGGGTCTCCACGCACAGCACCATTCCTTCTTCAAGGATGTCTGTACTGCGCGCCGAGAGCGTCGGCGCATCATAACCATCAAGGCCGATGCCATGTCCGACGTGATCGCGCTGGTAGTGGGCAATTCCTTCGCGCTTCACCACACGCACGACCGTCTCGAAGAGCTGTGCTGCTGCCATGCCCGGCCGGATAATGTCGCAGGCATGCTGAACGCCGCGCAGCAGCGCCTGCTGAAGCCGATGCGCCTGCGGCGGCGGCTCGCCCAGCGCGGCGATGCGGGCAATGTCGGCGCGGTAGTGCCGAAACCGGCCACCGACGTCGAAGCGGATGATTTCTCCAGCGCGCAACCTGCGGTCAGACGGCTGGACGTTCATGAGCGCGCTGCGCTCGCCAAAGCCGATGCATCCCAGTACGGGCAGGGCGCCTTCCTCGACCGTCCTGACATGAAAAGCGCGCGCCAGATCTGCTTCGGTGGCGCCTTCCTGAGCAACGCCGAGTGCTGCTTGAATGGAGCGTTCGGCAATCTGGGCAACTTGGCCGAGCCGTTCGATTTCATCTGCCGTTTTTACGGCACGAACCTCGCGAAGCAATGCGGTGGCTGGTAGGAACGACGCATTGGGAAAATGGGCTCTGAGGGTTTCCTGGTATCCTGGCGCGAGTCCCGCCTCGTCTATGCCGATCCGCCCACGGGTGAGCTTGGCTTCCTCCAATGCGGCGACCAAAGCCGCAATGGCATCGCCATGCCTCGGCAGGTCTCGAAGCTGGAGGTGTCGTTCATTGGCGAGGTCCACGGTGGCCGAGGAACCGACATTGGCGTAAAAGTCGCCATAGCGCCGAACCTTGCTTACCCACAGTTCCTGATCGGCAACGAGGTCGAGGGTGCTGGAGCTGGCGATGATTTCAGGCGTGCCCTTGTCAGGAGCCGGCCACACCACATAAGCCTGCGGGCCGCGACGGATCCATTGCGGCAGAGCCCAGAAGCCGCTCATATAGGTCACGTTTTCCGGGGCAGTCGCTATAATTGCGTCAAGCCCGGCTGCCGTCATGCATTGTTTCAGGCGCGCTTCGTTAAGCAGCATGATGGGAATCCCGTGCCTGTTTTGCTTCCAGAAAGCCGAGACCGGCGGAAATGCGCGCCGCAGCCGCCATTACTGCCTCTCCAATCTCAGCAATCTCCACATGCGGTCCCACTGACCGGGGGTAGGCCGCACTTATCGCCGCGATGATTGTGCCTGACGCATCTCGAAGCGGTGCGCCGACCGCAATCAGCCCGGTAAAGTTCTCGTCCAGGGATGTTGTGTAACCAATGGGCTCGGACGCTCTGATTTGAGCAACGAGCTTGTGCGGATCGGTGACTGTGCGTGCGGCAACCTGCTCCAGTGGACCTCGTCCAAGAATCCCAATGACCGCCTCGCCGCTCAGCTCCATCAGGAGCGCCTTGCCCAACGCGGTGGAATGCAAGGGGAAGGTCTCGCCAGGTGAAGAACGAATGACGACCGGACTCTTGCTTTGCACTGTCAAGAGATAAATTCCGCAGCTGCCCCGCCTGATACCGAGGAATGCGTTGAAGCACCCTTCGGCGGCCAGCGCCTGCAGTTCGATTTCAGCCAAACCAACCAGGCGATCTCTGCCCAGGACCTTCCGCGCCAGCGCCAGCACGGAGTGACCCAGCCGGTAGCGCCGCGAGTCTGGCGACTGCTCGACATAGCCCTGCTCTGCCAGGGTATTCAGAATTCGCTGCACGGCGGGAGCACTCTGCTCAAGCCGGCGGGCTAGTTCGCGCACCCCGACAGCTTCGTCCGCTTCCTTGAGGACATTGAGAACCGCAAGCCCACGTTCCAACGAAAGATTTCCTGTCACTGGCGTTCCTTATTTCGGAATGGCGTTCCGTAATATGACGAGAAAAGCAGCAATGGCAGCGCCTGTCAATGATGAATGTTCACTATAGTGTGTCGTCCTAAAGTGTACGCAGCGACGACCATGCCCTCATGGACCTACGGGTGGTTGTCGGCCTGAACGTACAGAGGATTCGGCGCGCACAAGCCCTCTCTCAAGAGGAACTGTCGTTCCGTTCAGGGTTCACGCGCGCCTATCTGAGCGGTCTCGAGGCCGGCCGGCGCAATCCCACACTCCTGTCGCTCGCAAAGCTTGCCACTGCATTGAGCGTCGACATCGAGGAGCTGACGAAACTGCCCGGCAGAAACGCCCGAGCCTCAGCTGGCGATGGTGCTGTGGCGGCGCGTGAGCGGCGCAAGAGTAAGTGCTGATGCTCTCGGCGGCCTGCTGGCCGGTGCATCATGGCGAGTTTCGACGGATGAGCTGCTCCACGTCAACTTGCAATGCCAGCGCCAGGACCTCCAGCGTGTCGACGGTCGGTGAGTTTTCCTCCCGCTCGAGCTTGCCGACATAGTTGCGATCAAGGCCGGCAAGGTCCGCGAGCTGCTCCTGCGACAAGCCGGTACCCTGGCGAAGCAACCTCAGATTGCGAGCAAAAACAGACCTCAGCCTCATGCGGCGAGGCAGTCAGAACGCGCCCTTTAGTGCCACCTACTATAGTAGTCAAAAGTCATGCCGGACGTTGCGGTCGGACCTAAGTTATTTATTTTGTTTTCTTTGTTTCAGTACATTGAAAGGGCCTACAATGGCGGCGGTTCACGGGAGCGTCTTACAGGATCAGCTAATACAAATCTTTGAAGCAACCGCGCAGATTGACCGTGCAACCAGCGCCGCCGAGATCATTCGGCAACTGCGCAAGAGCATCGAACGTCACGGCTACGCAGCCTGTCTCGTCACCGAATTGCCACGCCAGGACACCGGATCGCTGGATGGACACATCCTTGTCAACGGTTGGCCGCAGGAATGGTACGACCGCTACATGGCTGCCGGACACTATCGCCATGACCCTTGTGTTGCTGTGTGCCGTGGTGCGATCGGGCCCTTCCTTTAGCGGGACGTCCATCACGGCTTGACGGACGGAAATGCCAGGAGGGTGATGGATGAAGCGAAAGAGTTTGGGCTTTGCGACGGGATCTGCATCCCGATCCAGGCTGCGTTTGGCGATCCGGCCTGTGTAACGGTTGCCGGAAATGAAATTGATTTGGCGCCGACGGTGCGCTGCACCATTCATGCCCTTGCGCGCCATGCCTATTCGGCTGCCGAACGACTCGTTGGCAACTCGCGCAGGCGGCCGAGACAAAAGCTTTCCCAACGAGAACGTGAAATCCTGCAGTGGGTCGCGGGAGGAAAGACCGCATGGGAGGTTTCCCGAATACTTGGCATCTCGGAAAACACTGTGACGACCCACCTGCGCAACATCAAGCAGAAGCTCAGCACCGCCAACGTCGTGCACGCAATCGTCGAGGCTTTTCGCAGGCACGAAATCGAGCTTTGATCCATCCTCAGATCTGGGTATTTCACGGGCAATCGTCGCGTGGTCGGATGGGGTTCCATCTCGAGGAACCACAATGATTCAGGTCCATGTCGTCGACGCGTCAAACTGCTTTGCCTATCGAGAGGATCTCGACAGCTACTTCCGCCTGAGACATGAAATCTATGTCGATGAACGTGGCTGGCATGAGCTGAGCCGCCCCGACAGTCGCGAGATCGACCCGTTTGATACATCCGAGGCGATTCATCTGCTCGGCATCCAGCCGGGAAGAGGTGTCGTTGCCGGATCCCGCCTGGTGCCGAGCCTCAGACCGCATCTGATGAGCGAAATCTTTCCGCAACTTGCCGATGGTGGCGTTCCGCGCCGACCCGATATCTATGAGTGGACGAGATTTTTCGTGGCCCGGGATTTTCGCGAGCCCGGCCGGCCCTGCCAGGCCGCCGGCGTGATCTACTGCGGAATTCTGGAATTCTGCATTCAAAGAGGCATTAGCAATCTGACGATTGTCTGTGAGGACTACTGGTTCGACCGCTTGGCATCGATCGGGTGGTGCCCGAAAAGGCTCGGCGCTCCATTCAAATGCGATGACATGACCATCATCGGCGTGATGGTCGACGTCGGCCCGTCCGCCTTGGCCGCGACGCGACAATTCTACCGCATAACGGACCCAGTGCTTTGGGCCGACACGCCAATCAAGCAGCTGGCCTGACCGTAGGCCGTCGCTGGGCGTTACGCCTCGAACGACCATGCTGCCTGGCGGACAAGTTGGTGCATGCCGGCGAATGCGCATCCACCTTTCAGCCATAACGCTAGTCGCAAAATCGGCCGCTCCAGTCACCACCGGGCGAAATCGTGCTGTTCGAAACCGAAAACTAAGCGATTGACTGGCCAACGTTTGGAAAAAATCATGTCTCGACCGGCAGCCGGTTCGACCGCTTGATCTGCGCAAGCGCGAAGCTGGACTCGATGGAGGAGACGCCATCGAGCCGCGTCAGCTTTTCCTTCAGGAAGCGCTCATAGGCGTGCAGATCGCGCACCACCACACGCAACAGATAGTCGCGCTGGCCAGTCATCAGATAGCAATCGACCACCTCCGGCCAGCGTGCGATCGCCGCGTTGAACCGCTTCAGCTCGTTCTCGCGCTGGCGCTCAAGCTTGATTGAGGCAAACACCGAGATCGGCAGATCGACCATGTCCTGGTCAATCAGGGCGGCATAGCCGGTGATCACGCCCATATCCTCCATCAGGCGGACCCGGCGGGCGCAGGGCGAGGCCGAAAGGCCGACCCGCTCGGCAAGCTGCTGCGCCGTCATCCTGCCGTCGACCTGCAGCGCGGCAATGATCTTTCGGTCGATATCGTCCAGTCGACTTTTTGGCATCGAACGTTACTCCATTGGTCGATATTGGCGAAACCAGCTAACGCAGCTGCCAATCTCATGCAAGTTTAGCGACAATTGGTTTTTGCTCAGCCCTATGATTGCGACATCGCAACCGGGAGTCTTGCAGCATGGACAAACAAAAACTGGAGGCACTTTCGGCGCTGGAGAAGAAGGTGCTCTGGCTGTCGACATGGATGATCCATAACGCCAATCACCTGCGGGAAAATACGGACGGCTTGAAGGTTGGCGGACACCAGGCGTCCTCGGCGTCGCTCGCCACCATCATGACCGCGCTTTATTTCTCGATATTGAGGCCGCAGGACCGTATCGCGGTGAAGCCGCATGCCTCGCCGGTATTCCACGCCATCCAGTATCTTCTGGGCAATCAGACCAGGGAGAAGCTCGAAGGTTTTCGCGCCTTCGGTGGCGCGCAAAGCTATCCGTCGCGGACCAAGGATGTCGACGACGTCGATTTCTCCACCGGTTCCGTAGGCCTCGGCGTCGCGCAGACGCTGTTTGCCTCGCTTGTGCAGGATTATCTCGTTGCCCGCGATGAAACCCTGTCCGAGGGCCGGATGGTGGCGCTGATCGGCGACGCCGAGATGGACGAAGGTAATATCTTCGAGGCGCTTTTGGAAGGGTGGAAACACGGCCTGCGCAACTGCTGGTGGATCGTCGACTACAACCGACAGAGCCTCGACGCCGTGGTTCGCGAAGGTCTTTGGGAACGCTTCGAAAACATTTTCCGGAATTTCGGCTGGGATGTCGTGATCCTGAAATACGGCTCCTTGCTCGATGCCGCTTTTGCCGAACCGGGCGGCGAGGCGCTGAAGGTTTGGATCGACGCCTGCCCCAACCAGCTCTATTCGGCGCTGATCTTTCAAGGCGGCGGCGCCTGGCGCAAGCGGCTGTTGGCCGACATTGGAGACAAGCCGGGCCTGGCATCGCTTCTCGACCGGCGCTCCGATGCCGAACTCGCCGCGCTGATGACCAATCTCGGCGGCCACGACCTACCAGGCCTGATCGAGGCCTTCGGGACGGCACGCGGCAACGATCGACCGACATGCTTCATTGCATATACGATCAAGGGCTTCGGCCTGCCGCTCGCCGGCC
Source organism: Mesorhizobium sp. M0040 (assembly GCF_040323505.1). NCBI lineage: Bacteria > Pseudomonadati > Pseudomonadota > Alphaproteobacteria > Hyphomicrobiales > Phyllobacteriaceae > Mesorhizobium > Mesorhizobium sp. M0040. The sequence continues at coordinate 28,645 of NZ_JAMYVA010000048.1, read as the reverse complement.
ACAAAGACAACCACGCCGGCCTGATGACCAGGGATCAGATGGCGGTCCTCCGCGCCTCGATGTCGGTCGGCGACGGGCGGGAATGGAACGCCTTCGAGGGATTGGCTGTTGGGGATTTGGAGCTGCAACGGTTCCTCGATGCCGTTCCGTTCGCGGCAAAGGGCCAGCGGCGCCGGCACGCCCAGCGCATCGTGGTCCCTGGTCGTCTCGTCGCGGAAGCCAAAGGCAGCGTCTCCACGCAGGTCGGCTTCGGCAGAATTCTGGACGAGATTGCGCGGGCTGGCGGGCCGCTCGCCGACGCGATCGTCACGGCATCGCCCGATGTCACGGTTTCGACCAATCTCGGCCCCTGGGTCAACCGGCGCGGCCTGTTCGCGCGTCAGTCACTCGCCGACACTTTCCGCAGCGAACGCATCGCCTCGGCGCAGAAATGGGAATTCGGCACCTCCGGCCAGCACATCGAACTCGGCATCGCCGAGAACAATCTGTTCATCCTGCTGTCGGCACTTGGGCTGTCGCATTCGATTTTCGGCAAACGGCTACTGCCGATCGGCACGCTCTACGATCCGTTCATCCAGCGCGGTCTCGATGCGCTCAATTACGCCTGCTATCAGGACGCGCGCTTCCTGCTGGTCGCCACGCCGTCCGGGGTCACATTGGCGCCGGAAGGCGGGGCGCATCAGTCGATCGCCACACCGTTGATCGGCATAGCGCAAGACGGGCTTGCCGCCTACGAGCCGGCTTTCGTCGACGAGTTGGGCGTCATCATGCGCTTTGCGCTGGATTATATGCAGCGCGACGGCGACGCCGTGCAGTCGGAGCGCACCTGGCTGCGCGACGAGACGGGCGGTTCGGTCTATCTGCGGCTCTCGACGCGCCCGGTCGAGCAGATCACGCGTAGCGTGACGCCCGTACTCGAGCAGGACATCATCGACGGGGGCTACTGGCTGCGGCCTCCGGGTCCCAATGCCGAAGTGATTGTTGCCTATACCGGCGCCGTTGCGCCGGAGGCCATCGAGGCTATCGGCATGATGGCGGAGGACCGTCGCGATGTCGGTCTCCTGGCGGTGACCTCGGCCGATCGGCTGAACGCAGGCTGGACTGCCGCGAGCCGGGCACGCGAACGCGGCGTTGTTCACGCCAGGAGCCATGTCGAAAGGTTGTTTGCCGACCTCCCGGCGCATTGCGCCATCGTCACCGTCACCGACGGCCATCCGGCCGCGCTCGGCTGGTTGGGCTCGGTCTACGGCCATCGCACGCGCAGTCTCGGCGTCGAGCATTTTGGCCAGTCGGGCACGATCGGCGACCTTTACCGGCATTTCGGCATCGACGCCAATTCCATAGCCACAGCGGCCGACCGGATTGCCGGTGGCCGCCCTATCCGCTATCTGCGCGCTCTAGATTGATGCTGGCGACATTCTCTGGCCGGGGCCTGATCGTGGATCTGAAGTCATGCCACTCGCTGCTCGGGTAAGGCAATATCTGAACGGCGCGCCTCTGTCGGACCGGGCTAGTGCTGAAGCCCGGTGATCATGGCGACGATCTCGTTCTTGTCGGTCTCGCTGGTCTTGCGCACGCCGATCTGTTTGCCACGTCTCAGAACACAGATCCGATCTGAGAGCCTGAACACCTGGTCGAGGCTGTGGCTGATGATCAGCACGCCGATATTGCGCTGCTTCAGCGACAGAACAATCGTCTCGACCTTGGCGGTCTCGGCAACGCCGAGCGCGGCGGTTGGCTCGTCGAGCAGGATCAGCTTGCTTGCCCAGTGCGTGGCGCGCGCGATCGCCACGCCCTGGCGCTGGCCGCCCGAAAGATCGCGGATGGTAGCGTGAGCCGATGGGATGCGAACGTCGAGATCCTTCACCAGCTTTTCGGTGTCGTCGATCATCCGGCGTCGGTCTAGCAGGCCGAAGCGGTTCACCGGCTCGCGGCCAAGAAACATGTTCATGTAGACGGTCTGCTGATCGGCGAGCGCCAGGTCCTGATAGACCACCTCAATGCCGTGTGCGCGCGCCATGGTGGCGCTCGACATTGCCACCGCCTGCCCCTCGATGATGATCGTCCCGGATGTCGGAGCATGCACCCCTGTCACGATCTTGACCAGCGTCGACTTGCCGGCACCGTTATCACCGACCAACGCCACTATCTCGCCGGGATAGAGCTCGAGCGAGAAATTTTCGATGGCGGTGAGGCCGCCGAAATTCTTGCGGATGTCGCGCAGCTGCAAAACAGGGGGCGTGCCGGTCGTGGTCGCGTTCATCACTTGCTCCTAGACAGGCCAGGCAGCGGTTTCGCCAAAACCGTTTTCGATCGTTTCGACTTGGGGCGCCCCCTTTGAGACACCGGAGATGCCGACCACGTAGGCGCGGGTCACGAACGCCTGGCCGCGAAAGCCGAACACCGCCGTGTCGCCGGGGCGTGGAGCATTGGCGCCGCTAGCGTCAATCATTGCGTAATAGTCGATTGCCGCAGGCGGCGGCACCTCGACGCTTCTGAGCGCGGCGGCGGCCGTGGTGGGTTCTGCGGACACGATTGCCTTCACCTCGTAGTCCGGAAAGATCGGATCGATATAGAAGCCGCCACCCAGGCAGTAGGCTTTGCCGCCAGACAAATGCGAGACCTCGGTCAAATACAGAACGGCAGGGAGCTCCGGCAGATCCTCCATGACGTGCAGCGCGGTGGTGCCGGCCAAGCCATTGCCCGGTTCACATTGCGTGGCGCCGGCTTCGGCCAGCGCGCCAAGCAGGACACTCGACGTTGTGCCGGGCGCGTTCACCTCTATGTTGCTGCGGCCGGACTTGGCGAGCGCTTCGGCAGCTCTGCCCAGTGTCGCCAGATTGTGTGTCGGCAGGACTGTTCGCGTGGTCTGGTCGAACAACAGCGCCGGGAAGGTGGTGATACCAGCGAACCGTGCGCCGTCGAGACCATCCAGTTTTTCGGCGACCGCGGCGATATCGGCCGCCTCAAAACCACCTTCGTGGCCGCGGTAGAAAACGTCACCATCGGCGCGGATGCGGGCAAGCAGGTTTTGCGTGTACCCGGCGAGCCTTGCGCCGGCAGCGGCTTCTTCAGCCTTGGTGTCGTTGAAGACGGTCCAATAGTCCGGCCTGAACGTTTTGGCCGCCGCATTGGCCTCGTGCCTTGCGATCTGCTGCAGGTGGCCAAGATGACCGAGCCTCAGGCCGGCTCTGTGCGTTGCCCGCGCGCAGGCCATGTCGACGGCAACGGCCTGATCGATGCCGCCACGCTTGAGCGCATGGCAGAACGAACTGGCGCGGCCGACCTGCTTGGTCATGGCGAAAATCTTCAGGCCGAACCGGTCGGCCTCGCGCTTCAGGACCCGAGCGTTGCTTTCGACGGCATCGAGGTCGAGCACATAGGAATTAGCCGGCAGCTTTCCTTCCTGGTGCAGGCGCGTGGCGCTTTCTATAAAGCTCGGATTGCGGCGCCGCAGAACATCGAGGAACATGACAAAACTCCTTCAACGGGACTTTTCGCGCAGCGATACGGCGACCGCCGCAAGAATGATCAAGCCGCGCACGATCATCTGGTCGGAGACGGACAGGCCCATCAGGATGAGGCCGTTGTTCAGCATGCCCATCATCAGCGAGCCCACCAGCGCACCGACAATCGATCCCTTGCCGCCGTTAAGCAGGGTTCCGCCAACAATGACGGCCGCTATCACCGTCATAAGGTCGGTTTCGCCGAGCGTATATTTCGCGGCCTGCAGCCGGCCGGCATAGAGCAGCCCGGCAAGGCCGGCGAGCCCGCCGCTTATGGTCAGAACGGCCAGCCTTATCTGCGCCACGCTGATGCCGGAAACACTGGCGGCACGGCTGTTGTCGCCGGTGGCCAGCACATGGGCGCCGAAGCGCGTCTCGCGAAAGATGAGATGCGCGATCGCAACGGCAATGACCGTCCACCAGATCAACGACGGAACACCCAGCAAAGAACCTGAGCCGAAGAAGCCGGTGAAGGCGTCGTTGGTGACCGGGATCGACCGCAAATCGGTCATCGAGCGAGATACGCCGGCAAACAACCCGAGCGTCGCCAGCGTTACCAGGAATGAAGGCAACTTGACGTAAGCCACGAGGGCGCCGTTGAGCAGGCCGATCAGCAGGCCGGCGCCGAGGCCGGCCAGTACCCCGGCCAACAAGCCGTAGGCGTTTATCGCCACCGCGGCGGCAAGGGCTGCCACGGCAACGATCGAACCTATCGAAAGATCAATCTCGCCCGCCGACATGACAAAGACGAGGCCGATCGCCATGATCGTCACGGGTGCCGTCTGCAGCACGATGTTCGATAGGTTGCGGACCGTCAGAAAACCGCTGTCCTTCAGTATGATCGCGAAGAACAGAAAGATCGCCAGAAATCCGAGATAGACGACATATTGCTGCAGGTTGAAGCGGCTGACCAAGCTCGCTGCCCGGCCGGGGCTGGTGTTGACACTCGACATTCTCACTTCCTCCGGCGGGGCGCCATCGTCTGCCGCTATTTCATGGCGGCCGCGATGGTCGCGGGCACGTCCTTGTTGAGGGACCGCTTCCACCCGTCTTTGACAGTGTCCTTGGTGACGGCGATGGAATCGACCACGATGAACGGCGCGGCCTTCTTGCCGATCAACGAGGCGGCCGTGGCGCGCGCCAGCGTCACGCCGATATCGTAGGCTTCGTCTGCGATGAGTGCCGCAACGTTGCCGCCTTTCACCATGTCCAGTGCCGCCGGTTCGTTCAGGTCGAGCGTGACGATTTTGGTGTGGCTGTTGCCGGCCGCCCGCAATGTGGACAGCACGCTAAGCGCCGGCTCAGCCCAGGTAACGTAGATACCGTCGAGGTCTGGGTGCTGTGTGATCATCGCCTGCGCGATTTCCTCGCTGCGCGCGGGGTCGGCCATTCCGGCCTCGGCCACGATCTTCATGCCCGGATAGTCCTGCTCGATCGTGTGCTTGAACGCTCCATCGCGCTGGTTGGTGACGTAGAAATCGGCATCGTGAAAGATGTAGCCGACCTTGCCCTGCTTGCCGAGCGCGTCGGCCATTGCGATCCCGGCCTTGTTGCCCATCTGGAAAAGGTCGTCCGAAACGATGGTCACATAGTCCTTGTCCTGAACGTAGCCTGCCGGCGAATTGTCGACGAATCCCAATTTCACGCCGGCCTGGCGCGCAGGATCATAGACGGTGGCCGCACTTGCGGGATCGACCGGTAGGGACAGTATGATCGAGGGCTTTTTGGCGAGTACTGTCTCGACGTCGGATTTCTGCCGGGCTGCATCAAAGCCAGCGTCGGTTTGAGCGACCACCCTGATGGCGAGCCGCTTCAACTCGTCCTGGGCGCCGCTGTTCACCGCGTTGGTGTATTCGCTCATCTCATGCCAGACCAGCGCGGCGGTGTATTTGCCGTCCTTGATCTGCTGCTCCTCAGCTGGTGTGAGCACGACGCTCTTTGCCGGCGTCGGCTTTTCCCCGTTCGGTCCCGTGGTGGTGCCCTCGGCTGCGAAGGCGTTGGCGGCGACGAGCGCTACCAGTGCCGACAACATTCCAATTGCTGTGCGCATGTCAGTTCCCCTTGCTTTTATGGTGTCGGCGGCCCTGATTGGCCGCCGGGCATTCGCCTGTCACTTGGCCGCGTCGAGCACCGATTGCGGCGCGTCGCGGTTCAACGAGTCCTTCCAGCCCTGCGCAACGTTCTGCTTGGTCACGGTAAGCGCCGGGGCAACGACGAAGGCCGGCGTCTCCTGGCCGAGCAGCGCCTTGATGCCGACAGCGGCCATGGCGCGACCGAGCTCATACGCCTTGTCGGCCACCAGTGCGGTCACGTTGCCGCCCTTGACCATATCGAGCGCGACCGGTTCGGCGAGGTCGAGCGTAACGATCTTGGTCTTGGTGTTTCCGCTTGCCCGCAAGGCCGACAGCACGCCGTCGGCCGGTTCGGCCCAGGTGACGTAGATGCCGTCAAGGTCGGGATGCTGCACGAGCATGGCGCTGGCCAGCTCTTCTGCCCGCGCCGGATCGGAGATCCCCTGCTCGGCGACGATCTTGATACCGGGATAATCCTTCTCGATCGTTGTCTTGAAAGCCTGGTCGCGCTGGTTCGTCACATAGTAACTGGCGTCGTGGAAGATGTAGCCGACCTTGCCCTTGCCATCGAGCGCCTTGGCCAGTGCATCGGCCGCCTGCTTGCCCATCTGGAACAGGTCGTCAGTGACGATGGCGGCATAGTCGGTTCCGTGCTTGTAGCCTTTCGGCAGATTGGAAAGGAATACCAGCTTGGTGCCGTCGGTGAGCGCCTGACGGAACGCCTCGGCCGAAGTGACCGGATCGAGGGGCAGCGACAGGATGACGTTTGGCTTCGCCGCGAGCGCGGTTTCGATGTCGCTGCGCTGGCGCGCGGCGTCAAAGCCCGCGTCGGTGGTGGCGACGATTTGAATGCCGGCACGGGCAAATTCATCCTTGGCACCGGACGTGACCGCATTGGTGAAGTCGGAGGAGGTGTGCCACAGCAGCGCCGCCTTGTAGCCCTTCTCCTTTACTGCGGCCAGGTCTGCGTCCGACAATCTAACCTCGGCGCTGGGTGTCGCCGTCTCGCCGCTTGGTCCCACTGTCTGTGCGCCGGCTCCGCCGGCCAACAGCATAAGGCTGCCTGCAAGTGCTGTAGCAACAAGTCTGTCTATCAGCATGGTAGTTCTCCCATTTTCGCTCTCAGTTGTCCTTCATTCCGTAACGCCGCAATACTCCACCATGAACCGGGCGAAGCCTACGACGCCCGCCAGATATTCCTCGACATCGACGTGTTCGTCGAAGGTGTGGCAGTTGCGAATGTCGCCTGGCGCGCAGTACACGGCGGGGATGCCGAGCCGGTTGGTGAAAAATGACGACTCTGACCAGAATGGCGCGCCTTCGATGGCGCCGCGACCAGCCATCGATCGGGCCATGGCGGCAGCAAGAGCGCCGACCTCCGGCCTGTCAGGTGCAATCTCGGCGGCGTTACCCCCGAGCGGATGATCGCGGCCTGCCAGATAGGCGAACGCCAACGTAATTTCGGGATCGGTGATGGCGCCGCGCACCACTGCCTCGATTTCGGCGGCGGCCTCGTCCAGCGACTCGCCGGGCAACAGCTTGCGGATCAGCGACAACGTGCAGCGTTCGGGCACAGCGATGTAGCCGCCGCCCGCAAGCCCGGTGATCAGCAGGAAGCCACGCCCAATCAGCGGGTGCTCGGCTCTTGTTGCAACATCTTCCGAATGCTTCCATAGCGCGCTCATGACGGCGTGGCTTGCACGCAAGGCATCCTTGCCGAGTTCGGGTACGCCGAAATAGGCTGATCGTCCGGTGATGGTGATGTCGGTAATGAAGAAGCCAATTTGGGCCGGATAAACCGAAAGGCGGGTAGGCTCCACATAGACGACGAAATCGGGCGCCAAGACTTCGCCTCTCTCAATGCGGCCGACGAAGTCCTTGATACCGGCGGAGACGCCGGTTCCAGGCTGGCCGCTCTCCTCGTCGCCGACGAAGGCAAAGGCAACGTCGCTGGCCAGTTGGATGTCGGCTGTGTCGAGCAGAGAGAGTGCCGACAGCGCGGAGCAGATCCCGGCCTTGAGGTCGCCAGCGCCGCGGCCCCAGATCTGCCCGTCGATCATTGGCGCGGCAAACGGATCCCGCTTGGCGGTGCCAGCCCAGTGCTCGCGCCAGCCCTCGACATGGACCGTATCGGTGTGGCCGATGAAGAGCAGCCGCTTGCCGGCGCCAGCACCTTTGCGCTCACCCCAGACGTTGGGCCGGCCGGGCGCGAATTCCGCACGCCGAATTTCGCTCAAGCCAAGCACGCGCATCCGGTCTTCAAGGAAGGCGACAAAGTTTTCTTCGTGACCGGTTATGCTTTCGCGGCCGATTGCCCCCTGCAGAAGCTTCACCGCTGCGTCGCAATCGAGGGCGTCGCGCAAGCGGGCGGTAATGTCCTTTAAGGCGGTCATAACGTGGCCTCGCGCAGCACGGCCGAACTGGCTGGGGGAAGCGAAATGCGTCCGTCGGGCGCGTCGACGCCGAACAGTGTGTTGTGCAGCTGGCCGAGCCCGATGGCGGCAGCGCCGATGAGCGCTGCCCGCGACCCGAGTTCGCTGGCCTCAACGGCGATAGGATAGGGGAAGCAGCGCGGCAGCAGGTCCCTAACGCGCAACAGGATTTCCGGCCGCAGCCCGATCGAGCCGCCCAGGACGACCTTTTGCGGATTGGCAATTGCCGCTATGGCCACAATGCCTTGCGCGAGGTAGCGTGCGGTTTCGTCGAGCACCGTCGCGGCATGCCGGTCTCCGGCCAATGCACTGTGGAAAATCGTCGGCACGTTGACGATGTTGCCCGTCAGCGCTGCGTAGCGTTCAACCATGGCGTTGGTTGCGACCACGCGCTCGAAAGCGCCGGCGCGCAATGATGTCGGCGCGAAAGGATCGGCGCCAATCGGCAAAAAGCCCATCTCGCCGGCTGCATTGCTGGCGCCCCGCACCAGATTGCCTCCAACCATGAGGCCGCTGCCGATACCGGTACCCAGCGCTATGAAGGCGAGATTGTCGATACCGCGGCCGCACCCCTGCCAGTTCTCGCCGAGCACCGCCAGGTTGACATCGTTCTCGATCACCACATGAAACCCGAATGCGTTCTCGAAAGCGCGAACGACATTCATCGTGCCAAAGCCGGCAATATTCGGGGCAAGCAGGACGCGGCCCGTCTTCTTGTCGGGTGCACCGGGAACACCAATCACCGCCAGCCTTATCTTTGTGCGCGAGATTCGGTGCCTCTCGGCCGCCTGAAGCGCTAGATCCACGATCTGGTCGACGATGAACTGTCCGCCCCGAGGATCGGTCGGCGCCGTTTCCTCTGCGAATATCTGGCAGGCAAGATCGGTGAGGGCGACCCGGACTTTGGCGCCGCCGAGGTCGACCGCCGCGATGTAGGCCGCGTTAAATACGAGTTCGTAAGTGACAGCCGTGCGTCCGACATGTCCGCTCGTGCGCCCTGTTTCCTGTACCCAGCCTTCCTGCTCGAGTGTCCTGACGATCTCGGAGATTGTCTGCTTGGACAAGCCGGTCTGCTTTGCGATTGAAGCGCGCGAGATCGGCCCGCCTTGCACGATCGCCTCCATGACGGAGCGCTGCGAGAACTGACGAGAAATGCGCGGCAAGTCGTTCAACGGCAGCTCCGATTAATTCGTTCTGTGACCGAACTTAATAATCATTTTAGACGGCAGTCAACTGGCCGCTCAAAAAAGGGTTTTTTTGCCACAAGCTCGCGCTGCAGATCTCGCGGCAAGCTCCAAGGTGCGCAAGTACGCAGACGTGATCGGTCGCCTTACAGCTCCGGTCGTCGCGGGCGACCATGTGCATGTTCACAACCTTGAAAGTCTGCGCGAAGTTTGAACTGCGCCCGCTCTCGAAGCGCACGGCGATGTGTGCGTGATGTACTTGGGGTCGACCGTCGAGAGCGGGTCGACTGATCTCATTTTTCTTCTGAGCCAGGCGTCAGTACACCGCAGTCGGTCCTTGGAGCGATCTAGCGTCAAATAATCGTTGTTTGCAATTGCGCAGGCCGAATTTTCCAAATAGGAACGCCGGAGATCAACAAGGGAACGATTTTGATGGATGAAGCAATTGGGCAGAGAAGGGCTGATCTGCTAGGGATGACAGCAGATATCGTCGCAGCCTATGTCCAGAGCAACGCAACGCCCGTGGCGGATCTGCCGAATTTGATCGCCAGCGTTAATTCTGCGTTGTCTGGCCTGGCTAAGCCGGTCGCTGCACCATCGCCAATACTTACGCCCGCGGTAAATCCTAAGAAGTCGATCTTTCCCGAATACATTATAAGCCTTGAGAACGGGCGCAAGTTCAAGTCGATGAAGCGCCACCTGGGCTTGCTTGGCATGACACCTGATGAGTACAGAGCCAAGTGGGGTTTGGCGTGGGACTATCCTATGGTAGCGCCCAGCTATGCGGCTCAGCGGTCTGCGCTTGCCAAAGCTGCCGGTCTCGGCCGCAAGGCGGTTGCCAAAACGCCAAAGAAAGCACCAGCAAAGCGCAAGGCCAAAGCCTGACAGTGCACGACTTCGGGCCATGCCATCAGGTCTGGATGGTCCAGATGGCCTGACTGGGAATGAGCTACCTAGTTTCGCGGTTCAGTAAGCACCGCTCACGCCACAACACAAGCTTCAGCACGGCTTGCGTCTTCACGTCCTCGCATCCTGGCGGGGCAGGGGAGGCCGATCAATGTGCGATCGACAAGTCGAGCCGATACATCGTCGCCCTCGACAGACAATCAAATCATATCGATAAAATCGCACTACATCGACACATCACGCTCTGCTCGATGCCACAAAGCAACAACGCCGCTGAATCCAGCAGCGCTCCGTGCTTCAAGGGCATGGCCATACGGATGCTGGGTAAGCCTAAATTTCTTCCCCGAGCAATATCCTGGCCTCCTTGGCAGCAGCGATGAAGGCCTGGCGCGCTATCCTTGGTGGTTTTTCTCCACGGATTACGGCGAGGCATGCTTCGATTGCGGCGAGCCGCGACTTGCCCTCCGGCCTCGGCCAATCCCTCAGCAGAACTTCGGCCGCGTCGGATACCGACGCAACAACTCTGTCGCGATCGATCCGGCCGGGTTGAACGACGACGGGCTTTCTGAAACGTTTCGTACGCACGACAGCCTCCAAGAACAAGATATGTTAACTTCTGCTGATCCTTTGCGCCACATCAAACGTCCGCAAGTAACAGAAGGCATCCGCTTGGCCCAGAAGCTGCCGCCGCGATGGACGCTGGCCAGTGCTTCAGCCGTCGGGCTTGGCCCCGACTTCGAAGAGCGCATCGCCAATAGCGGCGTTACCCAATAAATGATCCACAAATAACCATTGAAGGGGAGTTCTCCGAACACCGCGAAATGGAATCTCGGGGCTGAATTTACTCCATATCCGGCACGTCACCGCTGGTGAATAGCACGGTCGGCGGGCCATAATCGCCAATGGCCGGGTCGGCGTCGCGGCTCCATGCTATTACGCCAACGTGCTTCACTGCGAGCGCCTGACCGGTGCGGATTGCGCGTTCCTCGCTTTGCTGATCGGCGGGACCAAAGGCGGGAAACAGTTCGCCGTCCTCGCCACGATCGAACGCCACTACGACGATTAGCTTGGGCTTCTTTTGACCGGGCAGAATATGATCAGACATGGCAGGAACCTATCACATGACCGAGAATTGAGTCGCGTTTCGAGACTCGGGAGGTGCGCGTGCAAGACCACCGTTTTGAGGAGCCTGTGCGCGTTGCACTCGGCAGGTCGCGGAACACTGTCTACACCGTGGAGCGGGTTGCCCAAGCCGCCGATATCCTTCTGAACAGATGGCCGACGACGACCAGCAAGAAGCACGTCGCGGCCCGGAAAGCCTGTCTTGGTGCTCTCCAAGGACTGAAGGAAGCTCACCTCGTCCGTAAGGCTTTCGTTGAGGCCGCGAAGGAGGCGGACATCTTGGTTGAACTGGGTCCGCGGGCCTGAGGTGGCAGTCAGAGGAAGTGCTCTCCGTCGGCACGGTGTTCAAAACAGAGCCCAATGCAATGGCTGTCTGGACTTGGCGCATCCCCATCCAACATCCTTGCCACAATCGGCATGCTCGCACTTATGATGCTGAATACCTGGGCGCGTGTGACGGGTTCTATGGCGCTGGGAACGCGAATGACCTGTTCGTTGCTCATTGGCAAGCCCGTTAGAGTAGCCACCCTTGTGCCGGGCTCTGCTGCGGGATTTTGATCTGGGTGGCGGGTTTCTCGACGATCACCAAGGCGTCGTCGGGAGCTGGGCGCTGTAGCTGCTTTGCTTCGGTCCATGGCGCGGTCAACCAAGTCTCGATGTCCTCTCGCGTGGTCAGGATCACCGGCATCGCCTTTTCGTGGATTGGCGCGATCAGCGCGTTGGGTTTGGTGGTCATGAATGCGTAGACCTCGTGTTCGCCCGGACCTTCCTTGACCTTTCGGACTCCCTGCCAGCGCGGCCAGAGGCCAGCGAAGAAGAACAGCGGCCGCTCCTCGCTGAGCGCGAACCAGAAGTTCCGCTGTACGCCGCCTGTCTCCGGGTCCCTATCGCCAGGCGTGGGGCTGCTCTGCGAAGCTCGTCACTGGCACCACGCAACGATGCTCGATGCCGACATATTGCTGCCAGTGGCCATATTGCGGGTTGCGGATATTCGTCGTGCCGGAATCGGCGTTGCCTTTGACGCGCTCCAAGGGCGTCGGCATTCCCCAGCGCAGTTTAGCCAGTTCGCGCTCCCCGTCCGCTGCGTTGCGAACGATCGGGCCGAACTGGTTGGGGTAGATGTCGATCGACGGCTCCAGGTTGCCCAGAATGTCGCGCAACGCCCCGGTCCATTGGCGGATCGCCTCTTGGCTGGTGGTGATGCTGTAAAGATTACACATGTCGTTGCCTTAGTTGCGGAGGGCCTCGGGAACACTCAGCGGCCCGAGATCGAGAATTCTCTTGTATTCGCCTGTCCGGCGCCAGACCCCGTTTGGGTGGCCGTTTTCTCGATCACACCTAGGATCGAATGATGCCTCCGAAGTGCTGAAGGAACAGCTGTGCGGACGCCTGGTCGGCGAAGCAGTAGAGTCTCCAGTTCTTTTTTTAAGATTCGGCCATGTCGCCTGCACCCGCCTTACCATTCCGGCCAGCCCGCGCTCTCCGCAGAATTCACGGATCAGCGCAAAGCTGTGTCCGGTACATAGGTCGTCGGGCAGCACGATCTGACTAGGGCCATTCCCGGTCGATCCTGGCCGGCGTGGGCCCTGGGCTGCGCATCGCATCACTGCGCGGTCGGTTTCTCTATCGCCTTCTCCAGTGCCTCAATGGCGTCCAGCACGGCTTTGCGCTTGGGCTCGATTGGCTCGTCTGGATGGAAACCGGCAAGTGCGAGCGTGGTGAAGGCGACCGTCACATCGGAAACCAGATCTCGCGCCAGAAATTCGTCGAGCGCGGCAGCAACACTCCAGGCCAGCGTGCCGGCGGCTGAATCCATGAACTCGCCGTTGCCGTCCTCCGCCTCGGTCAGCGCGCGAAGCTTTGCCAGAGCTATGGCCCTGTCGGCGAGTTGTGCTTCCGGGTCGGTCGGCAATTCCAAATCTGCGGCAGCCGGCCTTTTCTCGGCAGACCAACCAGCGCAACATGCCTCAAGCGCCGCTAGCTGGGCTTCCATCCAGATTTGAGCGGCTTTGTCTTCTTTTTCTGTCGGCTGGCCGTCATCGGGAAAACCACTTATGTCCCAGCCCTCGAGCGCGAACATGCCTTCTGCTGCTTGTCTGCTTGCTGTGATGCCGGCACGCTCCAATACAGCCTCGGCGGCCAATAACCCACGCAAAATCTCCTCGCCCGAGGCACCCTTGACGCGCAAAAGCAGGTTCATATCTGCCTCCTGTTGCTGTTAACGTTGCAAGTGAACAAAAACAGAACAAAAAGTCAAGAGCGCCTTGACGGACGAGGAAAATGTTCCTCATTTTTAGGCATGCCAGAACAACCCGAAAAGTGGCCGAGGGGCGCGCCATGGACGTTGATGCATGCCCATAATACGGGGCAGGTGGCCCGCATCAGCTGCGGCCACTGCAACATCAAGCGTTTCTACAAGCCGCTGGAGCTGCGCGAGGTGATCGGCAACGTCACCATTGACCAGGTGCGGGCAAAGGTCCGTTGCGAAAAATGCGGTCGCAACGAATGGATGAGAGCCGAACTATTCCATCCTGTCGGTCAGGAATTGGAGACGATCCGCTACCGCCGCCTGGTTGAAATCAGATGGGAGCGGCGCGTCGTATGGAGGGACGAGTGACGGCATTTTTCGATCGAACCCGGCTGCGGGAATGCGGCCGTTGGCCGGCACACCGCTGGGCCGCCAGGGCCGGGCGCGTCTCGGCCGTCGCTGGCGCCGGCCACCAATGGCAGCACCGGCCAGGCGAAGGAAGTTTTCCGGCAGACTTCGGCATGCATGTAAGATCGGCATGCGCGACCAGATAGATCGCCGCCAGAATGTGGGCGCAACAAGCTAATGGTTGTAAATGTTTTCCTGTTGCCCTTCCCTAAGTGCCGCCCGAAACAAAGCACGTGCGCTTTGAATGCGGCGCCTTGAAAGACGCGGAAATCGGTCATCCGTTGGACGTCGGAACTAGCAGACCTGTTTAGGCGCTCCCGTCAGTCTCGCTTTCCTCGTCGATAGTCCGAAACGGCAAATACGCGTTGGCCTCAAGCCATTCTCGCAGAATGATCTGGATAAGCTCCGGCCTGCCGATTTTCATCTCGGCTGCTATGGAATCGAGTGCGTCTGCGGTTGCTGGCTCAAGCGGCACGCCACCGACGTTTCTTAGCATCAAAGCAGCGCGACGCAGGATAATCTGCAAATCCGCGCGAGGCATGTCGGCTATGCGCTCGGCGGCGCTTTCGAGATCTTCCGCGAAAGATCGGCGTGTCATTGGCCCCGGTCCGTGGTGGTACTCAATTGCTACTGCCGCAAAGGTTTTCGCAGGGTGCTCCGTCGCAATCGCGGTCGAGATTGCCTCCCCACGGACAATTCTGCAGGTACCAGATTGCCTCCGCACAGGACCGAATCTTTCCGCACGTCAGTCGCGGGCTACAGCTCCACGATTGAGCGATGTGTTCATTTGACGAAGCGCTCATCGGATAAGTTGGATAGGTTGTCGCGCTGGCAGAGAAGCAAACCGCCACGAAGAACAGCATTTTCAGCCCTCCCAAGCCCCATCCGAACATGCGGCAAGCTAAGCGGGCATGCAATACGCCAAGGTAGCGACGCAGTTGCCAGTCGTGCCGGGTGGGTTTTTGAAAATCGGCCAAAGTCTCGGCTAGACCGTTCGCCCACGGAGGGCCGCAGATGCTGTCGAGATGATTGCCTTGATGTCGACGACAGACGTGACGGCGATGATCGCCTCAACCAGCGCGTTAGCGCAGTGTCGATCCATTCGCCCAGTGGCTCTCGTGCGTTTCCCGACAAGCCGGATGGCTGCCCTTTGACACGCTCATTGACTTCCATTGGCAGTCGCCCGGCCGCTTCTGCATCGAGCTTGTCCAATTCACTTCGGTTGGTGGGACCAATTGCAACAGTACCGATTATCGGCACCATCGGCGGCTCCGGATCTTGCACTTTCTTCTTTGCTTTTAGTTCAGTAATTTCCTCGTCACGTCTGGCAATGCGGCTTTCCAGATTCGCGAGACGTTCGGTCAACAAATAGCGGCCGACCACAAATCCGCCTCCTCCGAAGAGAACGGCAAAACTGGCAAAGACGGCCGGGTTCGCCAGCACCAGCGTGGAGTTCGCTTCCAAAAAACTGATAACATCGTGCATCGTCAACTCGACCCCGTCGTGCCGCAAACAAGATAGCAGTCATGACCGGCTGGCTCGGCCTCGAATTCTCCGCCCGGCATTTCTTGTTCCGGACCGTTTGGGTTCCTTGTAAGTCAAAAGTCCCGGGTCGCTCGCCGTCATGACAGACGTCCATGGCTCATTCCAAGGTTGGCGGCGTGTCGTCATACCCGAGGGTCACCAATCCAGGGTGCCGGTGAGCGAGAGCCAGAATTTGAGTCTCAAGCTCGCACTTATACGCCATGAGCGCCTTTATCGTCTTTAGGGGGCTGCCGTACCGGGCGATGAGCTTAACCGCTTCAGAATGCAGTTCAGCTTTGGTTTCGCCATCCAGGCGAATGATGCCCATTGTCGTTCCTCTTAGCGGACCGCCCGACGCGATGTCGAGAGTGCGTCAAGACGGCCCTGAAGATGGCCGTTGAGGACGATCATTTACTTGAGCGCTTTCGGAAACAGGTGAGCAGGAATATTATCGGCAGCTTGGCGGCATGAAGAAATCTCAAAAAATGCATTCCGAGATACGTTTCTGGATGTGAAGCTAACGACAATCTTCAATTTGATTCGTATAGAATCGCGTGTTGTGAACGCGTAGTTGAGGAGCCCGCGAAATGAACGCAAAGCTCAAGAGCGAAGCCCGTCGCAAGGTAATTCTTCATGGATACCTTAATAACGAACCGTTGAAAGATATTGCGACCAAGATCGGATGCTAGTTTAAGAGTCAGAGCCAGTAAACTCGGTTGCACTCGAACCCCGACGGAGGCGCGGAATTTCGGCGTGGCTTTCATATGCCGGAACACAAACGGGAAGATTACAACCAGTTGATGATCTCTGGACGGTATAAATCTCGCGATTGCGCCCAAATTCTGGGAATCTTAACTGTGTAATCATCAGATTTCCAGTAAGATTATTGCGAACGGATATTATCACTTGAAGACTTCTGTAGATCACGAATAACTTTATTCTGGTGGGTGAAACGTTGGGTAGGGGTAGAAAATGACTCTGATGGATAGACACAGTGATTCTGTTTCGGGTAGCCGATACATTGCGATAACGACCAAGTATAACCATGAGGCGCGCACGACGCGGCCCTCTTATGTTTTTCCTCCAGATCGTGCATCGGGCGCAGGGGTCGGGGAGCCAAGAGCACGCAGCCTGGAATCCATAACCGGCATGCTTGATCGCATCGGCTGCGGCTATCTCGTGCTGAACCGCGAGAGGAAAGTGGTCGAATGGAACGCAGCCGCTCAAACCACACTGGAGCGCCAGGGAGAAGTGGCCGATACGGCCAGCGGTCTTTCGGTGGCCTTGAGGCGGCTGATCGCGAATGTTCCGGCCCATTTCCTGCCGGGCTCACTATCGTGGGTGGTGATCCGCAGCAACGGCGACAGGCCGGTGATATTGAACGAGAACGGGTTTATCGCTCCTGACGGAACGAGCATTGTGGCGTTACTGGACCGCGAGAACAGGTCGGGGCCAAATCCTCAGACACTGCAAAAGATGTTTTGCTTGACGAGCGCGGAAACGCACTTGGCGTTGCGCTTGGCTCAGGGCGATGCGCCGCTGGAGATCGCCCGCAGTTGGCGCCTCAGCCGCACCACGATCCGCTCCCAGCTTGCCTCGCTGTTCGCCAAGACCGAAACGAAACGTCAGGCGGAACTGGTGGCTCTTCTTGGGCGCATTTCAGTCTTGCCATAAGGGCCGTCGTTTGGATGCATCTCAGCAGACAGCCAATCCCGAAACGCTTTGATTTTCCGCTGGGCGATGGCGCGGGGCGGGCAGAGGAGTATGAATCTCGAAAAAGAGAGTCACTCGCAGGCACCAAAGCCGCAATGGCGTCTACGGACAAGCACACAGGCAGGTGGTTGATAGCTACTGCTGTGCTTGGGATCGCCTACTTCGTAGCCTATTCATATTCCCCTGGTTTGATGCGCCTCATCGGCATCGCGTTTGTAATTTGCGGCTTCTACCGCACGCAGAATCCTTAGATATCACCGGCCTTGTGGTTGCCCTATTATGCCCCGGCCGCTTGTTCCTGACGTAGTCCAAAGCCTCGACGTGCGTCCCGTCGACATCTGCGACGAGCACAAGTTTCGGCGAGAATGCGCTGGTGCCGTCGGTGCCGACGACCTTGACTATCCGTCCGCTTTCCGAGTGGATGGCATCGAATTGGGTGGTTAGGGCGATCATGTCGTTTTCTATTTTCTCTCCTCAGATTGAACCGCCGGTTGTCACGTTGTGATTATGCTTTTTGCCTGCCTGTCTGTGCCCCTCATAATGGCCAAAGAACCGGATTCAGAAGCATGCTCACAACGTAACAACGAGAGAAAATATATCTTCCACATGGTCATCAGCTCTTCTGGAAACGGCTTCATGAGATGTTCCGGGTCGGGGTCGTCAGCCAGGTCATGTAGTCTTCGGGCGTCAGAATCACCGGCATAGGGTTGTGGATCGTCGCCATGAGCGGATTCGGCTCACAGGTCAGCAGCGTGAAGGTGCGATGTTGTCGCCGGTAGCGGGGTCGCGCCAATCCTCCCAGAGCGCGGCCAAGGTAACGGCTCGCCCGACTTCATCGCGATGGCATAGGGCTGTTTGTTCTTGCCCGTGCCGGAGATGTCCTTCCATTCAAAGAAGCCGTCGATCGGCATCAGCGCGCGGCGTGACTGATAGACGGCCTTGAACATGCCGTTGGTCTTTACGGTCTCGCTCTTGGCGCGCTGCGCTTCGAGCTGATGATAAACGTGGTCTGCATGGGCAGCCACAAGCATCAGAAGGGAGAAGCGCAGCATGAATCATTACGCGGGATTGGATGTGTCAGTGAAAGAGACCGCCATTTGCATTATCGACGAAACAGGCCAGATTTGCCGCCAGATTTGCCGCGAGATAAAGGTGGCTAGCCATCCGGAGGATCTGGCACGGGTGCTCAAGGAGCCCAGCTGGCGGGTTGAGCGGGTTGGGCTTGAAGCCGGGCCCTTGTCGCAGTGGTTGTTCGAAGGCCGGCCAGGGCCGGCCTGCCGGTGATCTGCATCGAGACCCGCCACACCAAGGCATTCCTTAAGGCGCAGGTGAACAAACCGACCGCAATGATGCTCGCGGCGTTGCGCAGATGCGCAGATGATGCGGGTCAACCTGTTTCGCCCGGTGCATGTGAAGACCCTGACGAGCCAGAAGCGCCGGGCGCTGCTGACCGCCCGCAAGCTCTTGCAGGAAAAGGCCATTGCCGTTGAGAACGATCCCCGCGGCTTGCTACCGAACTTCGGAGCGGCTGCATCTCGCGTTCGACGCCGCGCGGCTTGCATTCGGCGTACGGGACACGCACATCGCGGATTCCTGCCTACATACGTGAGCCGGTCGCGGGGCTGCTCGACAAGGGCTTTGCGAGGAAGCTCGCGAAGTTGCTTGATCCCGGCAAGCGCGTGCCACTGCCGAAGTCGCCCGCGCCGTCGAGCGACACGATCTATCTCACGGTCGTGGACCGCGACTGCACGACGCCACACTGCGCAGCGACGGCTGATCGGCACAGGCGGCCCGACATCCCCCCAACCCGGACGCCTGCCGCCTGTGCCAGCCCCCGCCAAGTCATTGCGAGCATCTGCGCACGTGGCCAAATTGTCGTTAGCCTCGCATCCGAATACTTATCCGGGCGTACATATCTCGCTCTTGCAGCGCTCTTGCACGCCGTCCTTTGGCTAATTTCGGACGACCTTCGTCAGTCCATCAAAAGCACCACAGCGGGATGCAGCTTCTTCAGATTCGGCAATGATTTCGATTGCCAGGGTATATCTGGCGTTCCACGCACGACGAGTCGAACATCGGGACGCTTGCGCACCTCGATGGTAAATTTCGCGAGCAGGTTGATGCCGGAAGAGTTTAGAAAGTGAAGATCCTTAAGATTGAGCGTAATGGAAGCGGGATTACAGGCAAGAACACTGGTCGCCAACGCCGAGATAGGCGCACCGGCCTCGGAACTGGCAAGCCGCATTGCACCGTCGAAGAAAATTTCGCTTCCTTCAGTCCACACACGGTAGTCGTCTGTCTTGATTTCCATAGCCGGGCTTCGTTTCTTCTAGTTGTGAATTTGCGAGATCGGAATAGAGGCATATGTCTCCACGCAAAGCCGATCGCTTTCGTCGGCGGCGCTGAATATCCAAGCCAGGCGTGCGCCGTAGTCGCTCATCAACGTCAGCAATCCAAGTCCGGAGCCTGCCAGGTCGGGGTTCGCGGCATTCTCTTCAATTCGCTGTATCAGCAGATCCATGGGGTCGCCAACCGTGAGATCTGCCAGGAGACTTTGGAACTTAGAGGCATCTTCACCATCGACGTCGTTCGACACTTTGAGCTTGAAGCACTCCGAATCCATCGACGCCTCGATCAAGATCTCACCTGGTGCGCGAAACTTGACCGCATTTTCGATGAGTTCGTTGACCAGATATCCGATACTGTGCCGCACTTCTATGTAGTCATTGCGGGACGACCGGAAGCGCAACGCGAAAAGATCGGCGATGAAGTCCGAGGTCGTGGCACAATGACGCCAACTCAAGTCGAGAGGTCCGTCGAACAGCCGCACGCGACTGACGCTCTCCTTCATCCCGATTGCAACGTCAGGGGTCCCGAACAGCGTTGTCATGGCTATGTGTGCCTTATGATCACGAGGGTGATGTCGTCGTGGATCTTCTGGATCCCGATATGGGCCATGAGATCCTCGATGATCCCGGTTTTGATATCCTCGGCGCTGCTGCTGTGACGTTTTTGTGCGCTCTGGCAGAGGCGCTCGAACCCGAACAATTCTCTGTCTTGGTCTTCGGCCTCGGTCACACCGTCTGTGTGCAGCACGATCACGTCGCCACTCCCGAACAGGATGTCACGCGTAGCAATGAACTTCGAGATGTCATTCTCCAAGCCAACCGGCAGACCCAGATCAATTGTATCGATACGTTCAACTTCCCCATCCGCACGCACGACGAGAACGTCCTCATGCTGGCCGGATAGCGTTACCCGCTCATCCTCGAAGTCAAGAAAGGCCAACGAGAGATGCTTGCCGGTGTTCGTCCGCTCGATGTTCTTGTAGATTGCCCTGTTCAATCGATCCAGAAACTGGTGCGGGTCCCCATCGTTGGTCTCCTGCAGCGCACGTGCAACAGATTGGACCATCAGCATCAGCACGCCGCTCTCGAGACCATGACCGGTGACGTCGCCGATGCCGATCTTGACCCGGGACCCGTTCTGCAGGACGTCGTAATAGTCGCCGCCGACCTCGTCGGCCGGCCGCATGTAGGCCGCGATCTCCAGCCCCGGAATCGCTTCGAGTTCGAATTGTTTCGGCAGGACCATCATCTGGATCTGCCTGGCGACCGCGAGTTCGGCGCCAAGGCGGACGTTCTCGTCCTGCAGCTTTTCGTTGAGTGCGGAAATCTCCTGATTTGCGTCCCCAAGTTCCCTGGTTCGTTCGTCGACGAGTTGCTCGAGGTTTTCCGTGTGAAAGCTGATCTGCTCAGCCATGCGGTTGAAAGCGACCCCTGCCGCTCCAACTTCGTCGCGCGTTGGGATGCTCACTCGGACTGAATAGTCTTTGGACTGGAGCCGCTGGGCGGCGCTGGCAAGCGCCCTGAGGCCCGCGGTGATCCGCTTCGAAATTCCGAGCACGGCGGCAAAAACAATCAGAAGCGAAACGACGATCGCGGCGATCTGAAAGAGCAGGATACGGTTGGTTGCACGGGAAATACTCTTCTGCGCGGCGAACAGGGATGCATAGATCTCTCGTTCGGGAACGACGATCCCGACCGACATCATTTCGGACTTGATCGGTCCCGAACTCCACAGATTGGTCGGCTTTAATCTTTTGAGGACAACAATGTAGGGTACGCGTTCGCCCTTGTCGGCGAGCATGACATGCTGAATGACGCCGTCATTGTTCTGGTCGAGAGGCAGCGACGCGATAGCCGGCTGCGTACTTCCCCGCAGGGACCTCTCCAGGCCGGTGACGCCCTGGGTGCCCGCATCGCTCGATGAAGTCAGGCCGATGATTGCCTGGCCTGACGGATTGATCGCCACGACGTTGCCAGTCGACATTGTGAGAAAGCCGAACCCGGTCTCAGCGATCTTCACACGTTCGACGACTTCCGCGAGTTGATCGAGAGTGATGTCTGCTCCCGCCGTACCAGCGATACCGGTGCGATCGCGCGTCCACAGCGGGTGGAAAAAGCTGACGATTAGCTTTCCCGTGATCGCATCGGTGTAAGGCGCTGTCTGGGTGATATCGTCAGAGACCGGACGTGAGGCTGGATCCCTGGCCCATTGCTGCCATGACCCATAGATTCCCGGAAAGAAAAACTCCCAGAACTCTGCCTTGTTGTGGCCTGGGTAGAGCCGGTCGAAGGTCTGTGCCTGGTCCGTATACGGTACCGTCCTGAAAATCGGCCGTTCCTTTGGACCAATATAATACATTTGCAGCTTGGACGACCCGCTGGCCATGAGCGTCGGCGCAACGAGGTCCAGCACGGTGCTGTCTTCTATTTCCTGCTGAACGCTTGGCAGCGGACTGTGGTCGGCGCCCAGCAGGTAGCCCCAGACGCTGACCACGGAAGGCGCTCCCGGCAGGTTCTGCGCCCAATCGCCCCGCGAGTCGTAGACGACCTTCACGGAGCCCGGCGCCTCCTGCGAAAGCGTGGCTCCGACCTGTTGTTGCCTGCTTGGATCGTCGATCTGGGCCTGCAGCACGCCGGCCAACGCCTTGACGTCCCCATGGACTCGATCGAGCAGCAGGTCGACGCTTAACGCTGTCGATTCGGCATAGGAACGAATGTATTCCTGGTTTGCGATCGTCAGGCCCTCACCGACTTCGGAGGTTGCGTCGCGCGACAGCTTTTGAACATTCCAAAGCGCCAGGCCACCGCTCAAAAGGAGGTCGAACAATACCGCGCCGCCAACGACCAACACGAATTTCGCTCGAAAGGAGCGCAGGCCGAATCGCGGTGTGGGCTCATCGTTGGCTTTCATTGCGGCCGTCGCCCCGATGCGACCCAGATCGGCCAACCCGCATAACCCTTGGGGTGGAGCGCAGCGAAAACATGATCCTCGAAGCCCTGCCGGAAGCGTGCGACGAACTCCGGTCCATCGCCGCGTCTGGTCGCCATCTCGCCCGCATAGACGTCCGCCCAGGCCGCAATGACATCGGCGAAGTCCTGCGGATCCCCGTCCAGGTTAGTGACCATGAAGGTCTCCACACGGATGTCTTCGAATCCGGCTTCGATCAGGTATCGCCGGCTCTTGGGCCCAAGCTCGACATCCATCTCGAAATGCCCGAACAGCTTCGCCACCTCGTTGTAGGTCCAACGAATGCTTTCGGCGCGCGGCTCGCCGAGGCAATGCGAATTCTTCTCGTTGGTGATATAGACCCGCCCGCCTGGCTTGCAGATGCGGTAGAGCTCCTTGAGAATGAGTTCAGGTCGATTGAAGATTTGAAGGGAATGTCGGCAGGTGACCAAGTCGAACTGCGCTTCGTCGAGCAGCATCTCCGAGGCATCGCCATAGGTATATTCGATGCCCCGGATGTCGAATTCCCGCATCACTTGTCGAGCATAGTTCAGGCTTGATATGGAGTGGTCGAGGGCGACGATCCGCGATGGCTGGAACTCCTTCTGCGCGAGCACGGCAAAATCACCGATCCCGCAACAGATGTCGGCCATGACGATCCCGGGCCTCATGCCGTGTCGCGGCAAGATTGTGCGCTCGTGGCGCCAAGTCATCTTTGTCTGAGTGCGCAGGATTGGTACGAACCCGCCTTCCTCAAGAAAACCCTGCCCCGGATAGAATTCAGTGTCATACTCCTCGACCGTGATGTTCGGTTCGATTCCGCTCAGGCGACCGAATTTTCGCGAGGTCCATCCGACGACGCTTGACGTGATGACCACGAATTTGAGATCGGGTCGAGCGCGACAAGCGTCGATGATGATCCTCGAAAAGCTGTGAAACGCAGCGTTGTTCATCTGCGTCAGGCGCCTGACATTGACGTAGAGAACGCCGCGCACATGGCCGATCGCATCGCGGAGCAATGCTATGCTCGGCCCAAGCTCATCGATCGCCTGAGGCCGGACCACTCCCGAAATGGAGAACTCCTGGTTGTTGGCGTCGTATTGCGCCTTGAAGCGCGGGAGAAGGTCGTAAGGGCTCAATGTTGCAAGCCCTCAAGCGGAAGGTCCACTACAAGCTTGATTGCATCGCCGTCGGCGTCCTCGATCCAGAGTGTCGCGTTGTAGTCAACAGCCAGTTCCAGGAGTACGACCTCGCGGCTGGGCGCGAGATCCCCCGACACCGAATTGAGATACCGCTCTCTGGCCTCGATTCCTACGAACTGCGACACGGCTTCTTCGTAGAATTGGCGCTCCTCTGGCACGCAAGGAAATGTTAACTCGATCCTATCCGTCGCGCCATGGCGAGACACCCTGCATGCCAGTTCGCCGTCGGCATGGCGAGTACGAAAGGCGACTTCCAGCAATTCGTTGAAGGCAGAGGAAAAGAGATTTGAATGGTGGACCGAGTCTGACCTGTTTTGACTGATCATCCGGGCCACGTATGTCGAGACATAATCGCAATGCTTCCAAGCGGAGACAAAAGCTTTGATTTCCATGTCGATCTGGATCATCGGCTCAAAGGTCGGCTCGCCAGCCAGGTCATGATGAACAGGTCCCATCGGCATCCTCACTTGTTCCATCAGTATTGAGCTCTCGCGGGGTGATGGCCTCCGCCATGAAAAATTTCTCCGCGCCCCGTAATGAGTCAGTCTCGAACCGACTCGAAGAATTGCGCGATATCTGCCTCGATCGTTCTAGAAATCTCCGCCTCACCGTTAACGAAGGGCGCAAGGCGCTAGAGCGCTTGTTTTGATTCCTCCATCGCGCGTACCACCCTCAGCGGGGACCGCCTGATGAAACCGCTGATCGCCTCGGCTCCAAGCGGCTTACCCAGGAAGTTGCCTTGCAGGCAATCGCAATTCTCCTTGATCAGCCACCGTGCCTGTGCCGGGGTCTCGACCCCCTCGGCAGTGACATTTATCCCGAGGCCGTGCGCCAGATTCATGATCGATCGCACGATCGTTTGGCTTTTGAGATCGGTCTCCAAGTCCGCAATAAAGTACTGATCTATCTTCAACGTATCGAAGGGAAAATTTTTAAGGTAGCTCAACGATGAATAGTATGTCCCAAAATCGTCTAGCGATATTCGTATTCCCAAGACGTTCAGCGTATTCAATGTGTCTATATTGTCGATCGTCTTCTCAAGTAGAACCCTCTCGGTTATCTCAAGTTCAAGTCTGTCGGCTTCAATCCCAACTGCGTCGATGACCTGAGCGACGGTGTCCGTCAGCGAACCGCTAAGGAACTGAGCCGGCGACAGGTTCACTGCGACTGTCAGCGAGGAAGGCCACGTCAACGCCTGGCGACAGGCTTCCTCGAGCACCCATCGTCCAATCTCGTCCATCAGACCGTCGGCTTCGGCGATCGGTATGAACACGTTGGGTGGAATGATTCCGACCTCAGGGTGCCGCCACCGCAGCAGCGCTTCGAAACCGGTCACTGACGAGGGAGGCCGAATGAGCGGCTGATACTCCAAATAAAGCTCGCCGCGCTCCAGCGCGGTTCGAAGGCTGCGCCTGAGATTCTCGCGTTGCTCGAGCAAGAGCAGCATCGAACGGTTGAATGTTCGAGCGCAGCCGCGTCCATCTGTCTTGGCCGCGTAAAGAGCAATGTCAGCGGCTTTCATCAACTGTTCGCCATCGGTCCCGTGCTCCGGCCCGAAAGCAATTCCGATACTCGAGCCGACGAACACGGGAATGCCGTTGATGACGAATGGGTCCTTGAACGCGTCGACTAGAGATCCGGCGAGGCGTTCAGCCTCTGCTGGCTGCTCCTTTCCCAATTGGATGACAGCGAACTCATCGCCCGCATACCGGTATGCGGATTCGCCGTCCTGCAGCGCGTCGCGGATACGACCCGCCGCGAGTTGAAGAAGAGTGTCGCCTGCTCCATGGCCGAGCGTGTCGTTGACCGCTTTGAAATCGTCAAGGTCGATTTGCAACAGGGCGGCTTTAGGCTTTGGTCCGCCGAGGGCCGCCAGTGCTTGCTGGAGCCGCTCGCCGAATTGCCGCCGATTCTGCAGTCCGGTCAGCACGTCGTGCGTCGCCTGATGGAGCAGAATTACATGCTCTTGCTCCTCCGCAGCGCTCCGCCCGCCGTGCGCCCTTGATTCGATGATTCCCACACCATTTGCAGTGGCGAAGACGAAAACGGACCGGGGCGCTTCGCCTGATGATGGCGGCAAGTCGATCCGCGCCGGAGAGCCGCCCTGGAACACATGAAGGAAATCGTCGCGATACGTCGCATTGAGAAAGCTCGGGTAGATCTCCCAGATGGCGGCGCCCAGCGCCACCGCGCCTCCGTACACGCCCTTGAGCCTGGTTGCATAGTGCGTCAGGCGGAAGTCGCGGTCATAGATCGACAAAAGTTCGGTCGTGTTCGCCAAAAGGTCAGCGAGAACCCCATCGCCGCCGCGTAGAGCATCGCTCGAGGAAGGCCCCTCACTCTCCGTGCCGACGCCTGATGCCTTTGGGCGCAAGAGCCACCTCCATAGGCGGTGCAAATTCGCGCCCCCCAGTCTAGAAATAGCATAACTGTCAACCTTAGCAAACTTTCAACTCGAAGTCTTAACAAGCGCGGCATGCAGCGTAATTGCAATGTACGCTCCGCCGTGATTGGCGGCAAATTATCGGTAACGACGAACAGTCACAGTTCGTTAATAAATCGTGAATTGGCGGGAATCAGCTATGTGATTGATGGCGCGGTGGTCGCGACACGAAGATATTGTGCGGCGTGGCCTTCCCCGCTGTTTTGAGCCCGCTCGGCCGATCCTGTACTCAGCTTCCGAGCGCTTTGAGCCAATCTTCAAAGGAAGAGGCCTTCTCCTGTCCGGCAAGCGGAACAGAGTTGGCGGGGCGCGGCAACACCACAGTGCTGCGGCCTTCGCGGGGGCTGTAACCGAATTCCTTGCTGAATGCCCGGCTGAAATTAGCCGCTGAACTAAACCCGAAGGCTTCAGCAATTTCAACAATGCGCCGGCTGTCCGCCGGATCGCTTAGCGCAATATGGGCTGCTAGAAGGCGGCGACTTTGTATGTAATGGAGAACACCGCCGCTTGGTTCGAACAACTGATAGAGACGAGAGCGCGAGACGCCGAGCGCCCGGCACATTGAATCCGGTGTCAAATGAGCCGCATCCAGATTGTGGTGGACGTATCGACGCGCTCGCTCCATTAGCGCGACACTCGTCAATAGTTCGGCGGCCGCAACCTGTTCCGCCGGAGGCCCGAGGCAGGCAATGATCATGCTGCGTGTTGCGTGCACGATGCGGGGCAGATCGTCAGCCGTGAGGCTGCGCAGTCTTGCTTCGATGCTGTTGACGTAATCGAGCAAGAGGTTGGCAAAGTTGCCCGACAGAATTGAATTGTTCTTGGCGTCCAGGGTTGCCGCCGCATCGGCGAACAAATCGCGCGGCAAATAGACAAAGAGACTTTCGGAGTCCGTTGTCCTCCCGCGAAACGGGTAGCCAAGCGATCTGATCTCCAATTTACCCGGCTGGTTCTCCGCTACACGGCGATCGACCTCCGTCCACGACCGGCCAGTACGTGGCAAGGCGATATACCAGTGATCGATCGAGCTGGACCGAAGCTTCGCGGCAGAACGCATATAACTATGTGCCGGTGCGCGCTGTTGAACGATCAGCATGCCGTCGAGGTTCCAAGCCGTGTGGTCGGCGGGAAAGCCATCGTCGAGCGATTTGTCATCCGGCAACCTGACCTCGACGAGCGGTGCCATATGCGCCTGCCAAGCGGCGAATTGATCCTCTGGCGCCAGTTCGAGCGTTGAAAAGGGCAAAGGTTCGAGCGCCGGCGCGAGTGACGGGGCACCCTCATTGTAAGGTTGAGCTTCGCGCGGCCAACGACGTCGATCACGCTCCAGCGCCTGCCTCGCAAGCGCCTCCTCTTGCCTTTTAGCATCCATCGCGTGGTGTCATATCCGATTCGGGTATGCCCATGCCCCTCTCAATCATGTGGTGTACGTCAGGCATCTGGCAAGACTGGCCGACTCGAGGCGACTGAAACGGCGATCACGCTGGATTACAGTCAGAAATGCATGCCGAGATAAGTTTCTGGATGCGAAGCTAACGACACTCTTCAACCTGGTGCGTATAAAATCGGGCATCGTGAAAGCGTAGTTGAGGGGACCGCTGAAATGAACACAAAGCTCAACAGCGAAGATCGTCGCAAGATAATTCTTGATGGGTACGGTAACAACGAACCGTTGAAAGACATTTCGGCAAAAATCGGATGCTCACTCGGGAGTTTGAAGGTCGCGGCCAGTAAACTCGGTTGCACTCGAACTCCAAAAGAGGCGGCCGAATTTCGGCGCGGATTTCACGTCCCGGAAAACAAGCGGCAGGATTACTATAGACTTATGATTACCGGACAATATAAAGCCCGTGAGTGTGCGTTTATGCTAGGATTGATAAAGGAGCAATCAGGAACCAAGTAAATTGATTCCTAGTCACTGCAGATGACAACGTCATTTTGACACGCCATCGCTTCAGCGGTTCATCAGCAAAAAGCCCGCCGCAAGCACGGTAGCGGGCCCTGAAAGGTTCGCACAGATGCTGCCTCGGCATTTCAATCGCACCTGCCTCAGCCCTCATGATCTGGCTATTTGCGAACGCGTGTTCGATCAGGTCTGCGCGGATGAGCACCTCGACCCTTTGGACCCGGCGGCCGAAATCTTGACAGTAATGGTCGTGGCCATTTTTCGAAATGCTCACACCAGCGAGCGCGAACTACTTGTGGCTGTCAAGTCTCATCGGCAAAAGGCTGCGGGAAGGCGCGTCGCATGAATCCGTTCAGTCGCGACGCGCTGTTGCCAAGACACCGGACTTGAAAACCGCCGCGGGCACGGGTTCACAGTGGTTTCAATACTACTCCCTCCAGCGGTTGATATTTGCTTCGGAAGATCGTTTTTGGTGCAAGCGGACCTTGCTGTCGCGGAAGTCTCGATTGCTGCCATCTTGGCGCAAGCGAGTGCGCCGATGGTTTCGCGGCTATCACCTAACAGGCTGTTGAAAAAGGCCCTCGCCACCGGACCGCAGCAATGATTCACTGGCTCCGAAGGGATTCGGAGGTGGCGAGTGCGCGGCGGCGACGATCGAACTGGCGAACTTTTCAGCTACGTGGA
>NZ_JAMYVA010000047.1:0-44232 GCF_040323505.1 Mesorhizobium sp. M0040 | reverse complement strand
TCCGCAGAAGCCTGGATATACGTCGCTCACATTCGCCTGCTCACCCGCAGGCTCGCAAGAAGTTGATATCAAAACACTCTTTTTGATTCAGGCTCTTAGAGATTATCGCGCTTTGCACTTCTGCAGGAATCTCCTTGCCGCCGGTGATGCGATCGATCATGGCTGCAGCGTGACGCCGTCCGAATCGGTTGAGCGCCAGCCCTGTCACATGGCCTTGACCGACCCAGGGATTTGTAAACTCCGGGCGAGAGGTCACTATCAACAGCGCCCGCAATCCCGGTACTCGCTCGACGATGCCGCTGAAGAAATCCAGCGAGGTGGGGTCTATCCAGTGCGCGTCCTCCAGCACGGCAAACACGGGCGCCTCTCGCGTCAGCCCGGCGAACAGCTCAATCAACGCGGCAATCGTCTGCTCCTTTGCCTCGCTCGGCACTACTCCGAGGTCCTGAAAGTGTCCCTCGGTCGAGATCGACAGAAGCGAGGCGAGATAGGATGCGACGCCCCGGCCACCGAGGCCCGAGCGGCCGATTAAAGCTTCGAGCCTTTCGATTTGCGCTGTCGGCGGCTCGCCGGACCTAAGACCCAGCGAAGATGATATCTGTCGGACGACCGGATACATCGAGACGTTGCGATGGTGCGGAGAACACTGGTAACGCACAAGGCCATAAGGTCGACCCACGATCCGTTCGCGCAGTGCCTCCAACAGGCGTGACTTGCCGATGCCTGCCTCGCCGGTCAGCAACACTACTTGGCCTTCCCCCCCGCACGCGTCGCTCCAGCGGTCGGCAAGCAACGCCATTTCCTGATCACGTCCCACCAGGGGCGCGTTCGACCGGGACGCCTCGAACCGATTGACGTTCTCCGTCTCGCGGAGGACCTCCCAGGCCGAAACCGGAGCATCAAAGCCTTTGATGACGTGGACGCCCAGGGCCTTGAGCTCGAATACCTCGCCAAGTAGTAGGCGCGTCGAAGACGCGATGACGATGCGGCCTGCGTTCGCCAGACCCTGAAGCCGGGCCGCGAGATTCGGCGTATCGCCGACCACCGCATGCTCGCGCGATGCACCATGGCCGATCACGTCCCCCACCACCACCAGGCCAGTCGCAATTCCGACGCGCGCCTGGAGTGTGCCTGCTGCCGCCGTTTCAATCGTGGCAACCGCAGCTACGATCTCCAGAGCGGCACGCACGGAACGCTCCGCGTCGTCTTCATGGGCAAGCGGATAGCCGAAATAGGCCAACACGCCGTCACCCATGAACTTCGCAACAAACCCCCCGTACCGGGCGATGATGACGGAGCAGGCTTCTTGGTAAGCGCGCAGTACGCTGCGCATCTCCTCCGGATCCAGCCGTGTCGACATTTGCGTCGAGCCGACGAGATCGCAGAACATAACTGTAATCTGACGTCGCTCAGCTGTGTCGACATGCGGCGTCGTCGGCTCTATGGGCTCGGGTTCCAATTGCCGCGCACCAAGGCGTTCGATTGCCTTCAACAACCGCTTGCGATGCCCGAGAAGCACGCCGATCTTTTCCAGGTCGGCGTCCGTAAGGTCAGGCAGCACTTCGCTGTCTATCCCGTTCTCACGGAACGAAGCTTCATATTGAACAAGACCGAGGCTCTGCAGCCATTTCCCTAAATTCATGGACGTATCGCAGCCCGATTGGACCAATAGTCCTCAAACGGGAGCCGGATGTCTAGTGAAGAGAATTCCGGGTAGTGGGTCAGTTTGAAATCTGACGCTGCGCTTTTTGCCGGGGCGCCGTTCTTCGCTCAGCTCTGGGCATATTTGTCAGTTCTTCGGCATTTGGGGTGGCACAAGTTGAACGTATGGCGTCGTCGGTTCCTTATCAGGGCGAATGCGACTGGGGGCCGGCTTCCCGTGTTTGCCGAGCGACCTAATGTATTGATAGAGCGATTGCATATCGCTCTCGTCCATCGCTCGAAGATTGTACCAAGGCATCGGTGGAGACGTTCTAATGCGCTTCAGCATCCCTACAAATCCACGCTCGGTCATTACCGAAGCATCTATCCGAAGATTGGTCGCATAGGTCGTGCCCCAAGGACCGCGCCAACCGACCGAGTTGCCCATTAAAGCCTTTTCAGGATCAATCTTGCCTTCTGTTTCCCGGTAGCCTTCGGTATGGCAATCGTGACACCCGCCGATGATTGATACCTGCAACCCTCGTTCGACCGATACTTCGCCTTGAGCGAAGGCTGCAATTGGCATCGTGAGACCGGCTAATAGGAAAAACAGGCTTGTGACACGCATCCTTCCCTCCCATGCGTTCCGCTAAGCAGTATGAGCCAACGTCCGAAGGCGACGGCTAGCTTGAAAGGCTCTTTTTGTAAGGGCCGCGAATAGCCGGTTTCTCGGCTTCTCTCGCTTCGATCAGCGCAACGATGTCACCAATCTCCCAAAGCTTGTCAGTGACGCCAGTGGCCATCGCAGGCGTCATGCGCAACGTGGCATGGATGCGAACAAAATTGTAGTACATGAAATGCAACGCCACCGCATTGGCGTGAGCCTCCACCTTCTTGGAAAAGCCATTGGTCAGGCGAGTGAAGCGGCGCATGTGCATCCGCATGGTCAGGTTCTGGCGTTCCGCAAATGACGTGCTGACATGCTTGATGTCAGGATTTCCTTCGATCCGTTCTTTCCGCGCGCCAGTGCATTCGGCGGGGCTATAGCGGCCCTTGGCGCTGTCAGGCGAAGTGCCATAGAGCTTGATCAGCATGGCATAGTCGATATCGCCGCCGAACGCACCTTCAACAGCCTCTAGCGACTTGAACCCCCGACGTCAGCACCGAAACATTCTGCCGCATCTTACCCTGTCCGATTTGCACGTCGCTACTCGCCTTTCCCGAACGAGCCGGCCAAGCAGCTTCCGCACCACGCAACATCTCTTATCTTGGGCAACACGGTCTCTTCATTACCGGATGTGCGGGATGTGGATTTGTTGTGCCGAGTGCAATATGGCCCCGTTTACCGGGACCGAGGCTTGTCGAAACAGTCAACCGCCTGGATTTGATATCGTTGTGCTGTTTCAGTACCGACGTTCTCGAGGCCGCGTCTATGAAGAGTGACGCGCTTTCGTACCCGCCCCGCGGCCTCTCTCGTGAGGAAGCAGCGCGCTATGTCGGCGTCGGATCGACACTATTCGACGACATGGTTGCTGACGGCCGCATGCCGAGGCCTAAGCACGTCAACAGTCGCGCGATCTGGGATCGTGTGGCGCTCGATATCGCTTTCTCCGCCCTGCCAGACAAAGACAATGGTCTCCAACAACTATTGGAGCGGAGCAAACGAGAGCCGACAAGGAGATAAGCAACTACGCACATTGCGTATACGCTGCAGGCGTAGTACAGTCATCGCCTGAGCGGATGAGATGACGTGAACGACAATGAAAAGCTCGCGCGAGAAGTGAAAGCCTGGCGGGCGAAGGGAGGATTCACCGCCGAGAGTGCAGCCAAGGTCTTGGGAATACCGAGACGCACTTTTGAAGGCATAGAGCAAGGTCGGGGCTTCCCTTACCCGGTACTCCTGCGCGTTGCTATAGAAAGCAAGACCCTTTCGCTTCAGGCAATGCTGGAGGATTCCCCGCCTGTTGAGCAACGGCAGCGGAAAACTCAAAGGGAGATTTGATGGCCAGGCCATTCAAAGATATCCGCTACCCCGGCGTTTCGTCGCGCATCAAGAACGGAAAGCTCGTCTATCGCTATCGCGGCAAAGGAATGCCCGAAATTCGGCTTCCTGGCGGACCAGGCGATCCTGAGTTCGAAGCCGCCTATGAACAGGCAACGCAAGGCCAAGGTCAAAAGGCCGTCATCATTGACTTGCCCGGTCGGGCGTTGCCAAAGACATTTGGTCATGCTGCGCGCCGACTTGAAGCGACGATGGAATGGCTGGACTTCGACGAAGCGACGCAGCAGAAGAATGCTCGGCTTATTGAGCGCTTCCTTCAGATGCAGGTCGATCCTGCCTATCCGCTGACTTGGCGCAACACGCCGGTGGAACATCTCGATGCCGACCATCTGCGTGCGATTATCGAAAGTGTCTTTGCCACCAACCGGACGGTTGCCAAGCACCTGCTGGTGGCAATCAAGAAGCTCCTGTGGGTGGCGATCGAAGTTGAGAAATGGATCAAACCGCAGGACGATCCCTCGCTGTCGATCCGCGTCCGCATTCCAAAATCGACTGCCAATCCCGCCTGGCCGATCGCCATTCGTGAAAAGTTCGAGGCGCACCATCCAATCGGCTCAGCGCCGCGCACCTGCTATGCGCTCGGTTTCTGGCTCGGCAACCGACGCGGCGATATCGCCTCACTGGAGTGGGACGATTTGGTCTTCGAGGAGATCGAATTGTTCGATGGCTCCTTGGAAACAATCGAAGCCTTCGACTTCCGACAGCAGAAAAATCGTCATGGCGGGCGCGAGATGTTCATCCCTGTTGTGGACAAGCTGGCGCAAGCTTTAGTGCCACTAGATCGCTCTAAGGGTGGCACGGTATTGAAGAACGGCTATGGGCGTCCGTTCTCCGAAAAGAGCCTCACCGACATGATGGCACATTGGAACAAGCAAGCCGGCATCCCGGAGGGCTACACCCTGCACGGGCTGCGCCGTACCTTCGGTGCGTATCTCGCCGAATGCAACATCCAAGCGCGCGCTATCATGGAGGCGATGGGGCATTCTTCAATGACGGTAACAGACGAGTATGTGCGAGAGGCCAATAAGAAACGGATGGCTGTCGATATCGCCCGCGCCATTAACGAGCGGGAGGCCAAACGCGACGCCATGAAGCAACGGACACCGCTGCGCGTCATCAAATGAGCGGTTTCAAACCGACCACATGCAGGGTGGCCTATCGGCCGCCCTTTTTGTTGGGCCCATAACGGGCCCAAAACGTTTTGGGCCGAGGCCACTTTTTATAAACAAAATCAATGGTCATGGTGGGCCCGGAGGGTGTTCAGAAAGCGATAAAAATCAATTTCTTAGAGATCAGTGGGACTTCAGAGTATTCAAATCTTTTCCAATGTTTTTCGATGTTGTTGTCCCACTCAGAAGTGCCTCAGTCCACCAAGCCGACGCACTGAACGCCTCACTCGGAAAGGTTTGCGCAAGGCGAAAGGAGGATCGCGTCGGTGTGCAGCCTTCCTGAGAAAGGTCGCGGTTGCGCCAGGAGCGGTCATCGCTGAGGCAACCATCGAATGGCGTGTGTTGGGGCCGTGTATGGACGGCTCTCCGTTGGCAAGGGATTTGTGAGCTTTTGCAGTTGCTGGTTGGTGCGGCCATGTATCCGACCTGTAGGTGCGGCCTTTCATGTGCCGCTGGCCATAATGCCATTCGCGCGTCTCAGGTCCCGATCGAAAGCTCGCACTTATAGTGCACGGCCCCAGTGGGTTTTTCCGATCCGGCGGTTTCAACCGGCTTTGTGCATTAGCTCCTGTCCGCCCTTTCCAACCTCGTCGGCGACCGCTCGCCTTGTCTGAGTTATGCGATTACCGGTTCCCTGTAGCGCTCGCCGCCGGTCATCAATGCCCAGACCATGCGGGCTGTCTTGTTAGCCAGCGCAACCGCCGCGACCTTGGTCGTTCGTCGTGCCATCAACTGCACGAGCCATGGGCGCCTGGTCCCGTTCCGCTCGGCATAGCGGATGACTGCCATCGCCCCGACGACGAGCAGCTGGCGCAGGTAGCGATTACCTGCCTTGGAGATGCTGCCGAGCTTCTCCTTACCCTCGCTCGAGTTTTGCTTCGGCACGAGCCCGATCCAAGCCGAGAGGCATCGCCCCGACTTGAATGCGTGCGGATCGGCGACGGTCGCAACGAACGCACTCGCCAGCAGCGGGCCAACGCCCGGAATCTCCCATCAACCTGCGACCCAGTTCGGTCTCTCGCGCACTCGCACGGACCCGGCGATCGTTTTCGAGGATCTGTTCCTTCACGACACGAAGCTGTGCTTCAAGCATCCTCAGGCAAAGCCGTGCGTCGGCCGGTATCCTGGCATCGTTCTCGTCGTTGATGACCACGAGAAGTTGCTCAATCCCATTACGCCCGATCGGCGCCACGACCCCGAACTCGGATAGGTGCGCCCGCAACGCGTTCGATATCTGTGTGCGCTGGCGGTTGAGCATCAATCGAACCCGGTGCAGCATCATCACACTCTGTTGCTCAGGCGACTTCACCGGCACGAAGCGCATCGTCGGTCGTGTCGCGGCCTCGCAGATCGCCTCTGCATCTGCAGCATCATTCTTCTGCCGCTTCAGATACGGCTTCACATACTGTGCCGGCAGCAGCCGCACATCGTGGCCACGCGCGATTAGCTCGCGAGCCCAATAATGCGACGAACTGCACGCATCGATCCCGACAAGGCATCGCTGCAAACTCTCAAAGAACGGCAGCACACGCCCACGCGTCAACTTCCTGCGAACTTGCAACCTCACCAGCCGCATCCACGCCGTGGACTTGAAACACGGACTTCGCAATATCCAGACCGATTGTCGTAACGTTGCTTATCATAGCGCTCCTCCAGCTCTAATCCCGCGATCATACCGCAGGAAGGGAGGAGAGCCGTCCACCGCATCAGAAGCAGACTGGCGGTTCCGGGCATCCAACTCGCGATTAGCGGACGTAGAAAACTGGTAGGGCTATGGCGTTGAAAGTCCCAACGGAATTCTCGAGATTACTGGGAGTCTCGAGCGACTAGCAAGAGAGTGGAGACATGCGCGAGCCGCCTCTTCGAACTAACGGCTCACCAAAGTGGTTCATTGCCTTACCTACGCCATGCGCTTACGGCGCAGGCGCTCCTGCGTTGGGTGCAGGCGTCGCGGATGTCGGGGCGGTAAGCGTGGCTCCCGGCGTGTTCTTCTGCGTTGGCGGGCCGAAGTCGATCATCATCAGTATGATCACACCAATGACCATCGCCACGGAGATTCCGCCGGCAATCCATGAAACGATCACGAATCCTTTCTTGGCGGCGGTCAGGGGATCGGTTACCA
The DNA here is from genome assembly GCF_040323505.1 of Mesorhizobium sp. M0040. Lineage (NCBI taxonomy): Bacteria > Pseudomonadati > Pseudomonadota > Alphaproteobacteria > Hyphomicrobiales > Phyllobacteriaceae > Mesorhizobium > Mesorhizobium sp. M0040. Next base: position 37,238 of record NZ_JAMYVA010000047.1, on the reverse strand, counting down.
GCTTCCTGTAGTCTTCGGTTCCAAGGAAGCTGAAAAACCGCTGCTTCCAGTCGGACCTCAGGTCTTCCTGCAGGCCCATGTAGTGGGCGCTGGTGAAGATGATGGCTCCAACATAGGCTCCGAGGACGACCGAAAGAGCTATCAATATCGTTGGTGGCGCGCTCGATGTAACCCTTGCTGCCACTACGCCAAGTCCGAGGAAAACCGCGCCGGCCACGGCAGTGGCAAGCTGTCTGGCGATGTCGGCAGTCTTGTTGATTTCCTCGGTCACCGCCTTACGCACATCGGCGATCGCCTTAAGAGAGTCCTTGCTGATGTCAGAGAGCGACAATTGGTAGGCGATTTTGGCGCCCTCGATGGCCGCCTCCAGCGTCGCAGGTGTGATGTCGCCGTCGATAGAGTGTCGCGACAGCTCCGCTCCCATAAGCCCGTGGCGGATCTCGGACTGATGATCGGTCTCGTAAACCCACCGTAACGCACGTTGAAACTGAAACAGCAGTTCCTTAGACACCTGCATGTCGACCTTGCCGTTGACCTTCAGTTTTGGCGGGCCGGAATAGACGATCATACCGTCCGCCAAAATCTCGTTAGCCAGGCAGCGTCGCGCCATTCGAATGCTGTAATGCGCCCACTCGTCGAACACCGGATCGCCAAACGGCATGAGCGGCAACGGCATGTCCAGCAGCCACGGCTCTACTCTGGCAGGCACGCTCGGATCACCAGATTCGCGGACTAGATCGCGCGGCGCAGGCCGTCGAACGCTCTGCGCGTCCGGCTGCAATCGTTCGTCCCATGCGAGGAAGCGTCTGGCCAGTGTAGTGAACGGCTTGTCCGTTTGAGCGTGCTTCCAAGCCGGTGATGAGGCATCTCTCTCCAGCCATTGCCGAAGTCCGGCCAGCGTGAACAGAACTACCGCCGGCTCCATCGCTGGCTTCTCCACCGTCAACCTGAACGGTTCAAGCGCTGGGTCGAAGTCCGCGCTGGAATCAAGGGCCCCATCGGCTGCATGCTCGGCGCTCCAGACCAAGCCAGCATCACCGACAAGAGCCGCCACCTCGGTCGCGTCCGCGGCTGACAGCCCGGACAGCACGGCAGAGTCGGCGCCCTCATTAACGAGAACCCGATTCTCCGTGCTCAGTGCATCCAGCCTACGCCCGAACTTTTTCAGCGATAGGGACATCGAGGACCAGATCCTTGGCAGTTTCGATGATGAAGCGCGTGCCGCCACCAGCAATAGCCTGCCGGGTGACGCCGTTGTTCTCGAGCGAGCCAGGATAGTCGAGATTGACGCCCTCGGCAGTCTGCACTTTCTGTCGCTTAGAGACGGCGAAGACCGTTCGATCCGGCTTGAAATTCACTCCGTCCAGTTTGTTCGTCTTCAGCACGCGCCTGACGGTCTTGTCGAGTCGGGTCCTAATATGCTCGTCCTCCGGGCTGCCGGCCGCGACGAGGACCGCCTCGACGACGGCCTCATTGTCAAGGTTGTCGCGCTGCCTGAGGGCTTCTCGAGCGATCCTGTACGCGGCTGTGACGTTTTTATTCGGTAGTACGTCCTTGCAATCCTTCAAGACTTTGAGCACGGCTGCGTCTAGCGCCTTGGTCAACTCGTTGTCGGAACGTGAGCGCGAGACGTCAAGGAATCCGGCGAAGTACTCGGTCAAGTCCGGCGCCTGCTTGGTTCTGTCGCGGGCGGATACCCCAAGCCTCGCGACACCGTCGACAACTCGAACGAAGCAGGACTTCTGGATCGCCTTCCGATCGGCGATGAAAGCTTGAACGATCTGGCGCAGCCCGCTCTTACCATGATTGTCAAATCTCTCGATGGCCTGGCTGTAGTCGTATTTGGCCAAGGCATAGACTCGGTCGTCCTCGACCCCGCCCACCAGCTCGAATACGAAGAAGGCGCCGTCGCTGCTGTTGCCTCGGTGCTGTTTGGCAAAGAGGCGAGAAAGGCGCTGCGCGCCCTTCTCAAAGGCGATGTCGCCCTTCGCGATGCTCTCAATGAGCTGTTTGGTTTCGGAAGCCTCGGCGAACTCATGGACCGGTGCGACATCAACATCCTGAAGCCGCGCCAAAAAGAACTCGGAGTGCTCCACCACTTCGAACTCGGGCTGCTCTTTGAATTCGGCATCCGGATCGCCGACGACGTGCAGAATCATCCTACTTATCCACCGCGTTGTCAGCTCGTCATCGCCTAGTATTCCCACAGTCATCCCCTACATTCGATGTGGAGGCGTTGTGCACTACCTCAGGACGAAATGCCAATAGTTCTAATTACTAATCTGCTGGTAAGAACAAATCAAGAACATTATGATCAAGCCTATCCCGATTGCGGAATGCCGAGGGCGTTGTCATGGGAGATCGTCCATTCCGCCACCTGAGGTTTGTCGGCACTTTTGCCGAAGAACCGCCGTTCGGTAGTTCCAGCCTATCGCGGAGTTCCTCCTCCACCCAAAGCGTCAGAAGTTTTTCCGAGCTCCGGAGTAGCAGTTGTGAGCGTAAGCGGACTTCTCGGATCGAGTTCCTCTTGCTCGTGCACGAGACCACTAGCGGCGAGGAGATCCGCCAAGCCAGCGATCACGCTCGCGTGCATGTCGCCGATAGGACCGGCCACGCCCCGCGTGGGTCTCCCGAAGCGGCGGAGCAGATCGGCGTCCATCATATGAGGGCGCAACGGAATGTTGACGTCGGCAAGATGTCTTTCGAGGTGCCGGAATATGCGGACGCCTCCGGCGTCCATATCTCCCCAGTGAAACGTCGGCGCTTGCGCCTGGGCCGCCAGCCTTGTGATTGTAGCGAGCGTCGGCCGCGAGGGGAAGCCACCGGAATAGATGACGAGGGCCCGTTCGGACCGTGCGACCTCCCGGATGTGCCGGACGAATGACGTGAAGTTCTCGATCGTCAGGACGTAGTCGGGCTTCGTCAGGAGACTGATCCCGCCAACGCAGTCGGTCGGTATTCCGACATAGGGAATCGCCGGAAACGACCGCCCGTCCAGCGATACGTCACCGTGCATGAGGATTGGTTGCGGCAGGCGCCTGATACCGGCGCTGGCAAGCAGTTCCTCCGGATCGAGGCGAGTCTGCTCGTCCATGCTCGCGAAGATCTTCGCCATTGCTGCGGCGACTTGCCGGACATTCTTCTCCAGCGCCTTACTGTCGCCGACCGTCAGCCGCGAGAACGTCCGGAAGTCCTGCTCCTCCTGCGGATCGCCCAACATGCGACTGCGTACTGCGATGGCGAGGCCGATCACGTTTGCAAGCGTTCGCCCGTCCCCATTCCGGACTCCGATGTGGGACACGCCCCGCGTCCAGGCCGCGACGGCGTCGTCGATCAAGCTGGCGGCGCCGACCGGTAGCCCCGGTTGCGACCGGAGTTCTGCAGCGGCTTGGTATGCTAGCTCGCCAGCCGGCCGCCGTTGGAGCTTCCGGTAGAGTACCCCGGCATCCTTCAGCCTTGCACCTGTTACCCGACGTTCCGTCTTTGGACCGGTTTGGACCAGCTCGATCCCGCCTGCTCGCTCCAGCGCTGCGAGTTCCTCGTCGAAGGTGTCCCGCCGGTCCATGTTGGCGAACCCGTCATTATCGATCGAGGCAATCAGGTTTCGCGCGGCCGGATTGCGTTCGTGCCGCGTCAGCAGATCGTCGACGAGTGAACTGATGGTGGAATACCCGTGCCGGCTCATTCGGCGGCGCTCGCCTTGAGGCCGAGGCGTTCCGCGAGTTCTTCATCCGTCGCGTGCTGCGGATTGGCAGCGCGCATCTCCTCGCGGACACGATCCTTGATTTGGATGGATTCGGCCAGGGAAATGTCCCCGCTGCGGAATACGTCGATGATATAGTCTAGATTCTCGTAGACGACCGCACGTTTCTCGGTCGGCGCGGCGATGACTACCTGGAGGCCGATCGCGCGGTAGAAGTCGAGCAGTGTCCGCTGGTTGGGGCCATCCATCTTGCTGAAGGCCTCGTCGAATACGGCGAGGCCCATTCCGAGATCACTTGGAGAAGTCGCCTGGCGGACGCCATGATAGGAGCTGGCGAGGGCCGCTCCTATGACGACGTAGAATGGCACCTGGCGTTCAGCACCGCTGGCCACGCCGCGTCGGCGGTCGAAGCTGGTCGTCCGTCCGGTCGCGACGTCGCGCATCCTGAGATCATAGGTGAAATAGCTGCGGTAATCTTGAAAGACTGTAAAGTCGAAGGATTCGTCGGCGAGGAGCTGCTCTATCTGTCTCAGCGCTCGCGCGTGCCGCTCGTCGCGAGGCGCGGCCCGGCCGAACAGGGCATCCAGCACGCGCTCGTCGGTCTCGCTGTCCTTGGCGAGATGATAGAGGTCGTCGAACTCCGGTTTGACGAGCTCCGCCAGACGATAGATCTCGCCGTGAAGGGGACGTGTACGGAGCGCCGCGGATAGCTTCTCCATCTCTGAACGAAGCTGCCCGAAACGGCTGTTCAGCTCATGAATGAAGGTCGTCTTGAAGAGACGCGAAATCCGATCTGCCGCCTCGTCCGCGTGCTCGCGGTACCGAATGAGCTCGTTTTCTTCGAGCATCGCAATGCCAGTCGACACCCATGGCTTCACCGTGCCGATGATCGGCACGTCCGCGTAGCCCTCGAGTGCGTCGGGGAAGTCGATCGCATACCTTCCTAGAGCCGCCCTGATCTCGTGACCGAGCTCCCGATATCCCTCCTTCGCGTCGTCCGCTGCCTTCTCCATATCGGAAGCAATCCGAGCCGGGATTCTAGCGGGATGGCCTTTATATCGCTCGCGGAGCGATCGAATTTGTGCTGCGGAGGTCACGACACTACGGAATTGTCGACGGCGATGGCCGAGGCACAGATAAGAGCCGACACTCTGCTCGCCCGCGCCTAGTCTTGTCTTGACCTCCTCAATCTTCGATCTGAGCGACGCGCGATTGTCGATTAGTTCATCGCGATCTGCCCTGAGACTGCTCAATAAGGTCTGCGACCGCTTCTCTGCGTCGAGTAGTTCAGGGTCGACCTGGGCCGATATCCGATCAAGTCGTCGCCGCGCATCGGCCAGCCTGTCGGCCAAATCCCCCTGCGCGAATGCGAGCGCTTCCAACTTTTCCTTTTCGCCCACCGGTCTACTGCAATCTTCGAGGCGTCGGATCGCGTCCTCAAAGAAGCGCTTCTTCTCAAGATGAATCCTCAAAAGCTGCGCCCGCTGTTCTATCCGCTCCCGTAGTGTGGCCTCCATTAGTGGTGCCGCAGCCCGCCCAATCTTGAGGCCATCCGGCCGGCGTATCTCAGTAATCAGGCCGTCGTAATATGCACCGTCAGCCATAACGGCGCGGCCGCTGGATAGAAGCTCATCTTGGTTCTCCGCAAGCCGTACATTGCCTATTCTGAAGACTACGAACGCCATGGCCAGCTTGTCGTCACTGCCGATCATCGAAGCTAGCGTGCCGCCCTCGGCCACGGTCGGCCTCGACTGGAGCTTGCGGGTATTTGCTACGCGGCATCCCGGATAGGTGTCCCGTCCATGCCGCAGGATTTCGGTTGCACGGTAGGCGTGCTCCGGATCGACAATAATGGCCTCGCGGTCGCGGGTGAGTAGCGCCTCAAGTGCATTGCGCCAACGTTCGTCGATTACGTCGGCGACCTCGCAGAGTGTGCGCGGCGTCATGCCTTCGCGGCGCAGAGCCTCCATAAGTTTCGAGGTTGCGGTACTAAGGGTAATCTGTCCCCGTTTGGCGTTGGCGAGCTGTTTGCTGTCCTCGGCTGTCTCGGCCTCAAGCTGCTTGACCCATACGATGGCGTCGTCTCGTTGGTCGGTCGCCTTTTCTGTCCGGGCGATCGCCGCTTCAGAAACCGCGTCCAGCAGCTCATCCATCTTCGCCGGATCGCGTGGCCAATCGGGCGGTGCGAGCCCGCGGCTGTCCTCCTCGACGCGTTCGAGCGCGCGGAGCAGTTCGCCCGGGTTTATGATGCTCAGCTTGTCGCGCAGCCCCAGGAGCTGGATCGCGCGCGCAGCGCGGAGGTGTCGAGCTGACAGACGCTCCATGACGTCAGCACGGTCTCGCTCCAGCCCCCTAATCTCCTGCTCGACGATGGCGCGCTGTCCCTGCGCGCCGGTCGCGGCAAGCTGTCGCTGAACGGACGCGAGCGCCTCGGTCTCGCGCTCAATCTCCTCCTCCACCCGCGCGAACTCCTCCATGACTACATGCAACTCGTGCGACTTCGACCTTTGTTCACGAATGTTCGTCAACAGCCTGGCGAATCCTTCAATCAGTATGGCGGTCTTCTCGATCGCGCGGCAGGTGAGCTCCTCGGCGAGAAGTCTGTCGAACTCCACTATTTGGGCGCGGATTGCGCGAAGTGCTTCTAGTCTTCGGTTGAGGTCGGCAATGGTTTTTTGGATCTCACGGTAGCGGCGGATAGAATCGCGTAGCTCGGCGATGTCGATCGGCTTGGGCTCGAGCAGGTAGCGGTGCACGAACTGTTCGACAGACGAGATGTCTGTGAAGGAGAGCGCGGCCACGAAAGTGCGAACGAACCGCTCGGGATCTGACGCCCGGCGCCCCGTGAACAATGCGCGCATGTACTCACGGATGAATGTCTTGGCGTCGTCCGGCGTGAGCAACTGACCGCCCGCTTCGTCGCAGGCCTGATCGAGTCGACGGCGCACTACGGGCCAGACGGTTGGCCGGGATCCGTCTTGGCCGATATCCAGCAGCATTGAGGTGTCGACGCTGATCCCCTCGGCTACAAACCGTCCCACTACCTCTGTCTGTTGTCCGCGTGCGGCCTCAACAGACAGCCCGAGGCTCACAGGCATCCGCCGCCTTTCCGAATCCTCGAAGACAAGCGCGATGTAGCTCCTTGCCTGATTCCTGAGGAACGTGTCCTCGTTGAGTTGGCCGAGGCAGTAGCCCCCGAGGGTGCGGTCTGAACGGCCACTGCTCTCGCCCGCCGATCGGTTGAACCGGTACAGACGAGACGAACCGCCCGCCATGATCGCCTGTATCAGATCGATGATCGTAGACTTGCCGGATCGGTTCTGGCCGAGGATGGCCGCATCGCCGGCCAGATCGAGGTCGGCCCTTACCATCATGTGCCAGTTAACGAGGACGATGCGCCGCAGTTCTATCATGCCTCGCCCCTCACCGTGGCCTGATCGTCCGCGTCGGGGTTCGGGGCAGTCGGGCGCGACAGGATCTGCTCGAGCGACGCGACGAAGTCGTCGCCGGCGATGCTCGTAACGAGCGCGCGAATGTCGAGATTCATATCCTGCGCGTCTGGGTCGAACTCACCGAGGCAAACAATCGCCTTCCGTTCGAGCATCCGAAGCACATCCCGGAACTCGTTTGGCGCAAGGGCCGCGCGCCGACTTCCGGCGACTATGCCCTGATAGGCCACATACGCCTCGTTAAGCGTCGTGCGGACGGTGCCGTTGGTGTAGATTTCGCCGAGTTGGAGCGCCTCTTCCCAGAGCCGTCGCATGAGGAGTAGGGCAATCGTCTCATCAATGCGCATCCTCGGCAGCGACGTGCGCTCCGGATCGGGTAGGATCCCCGCCCAGCCTTCAGTCTCCCGGTGGACGAGACGATAGCCGGCGACGTCAAAATAAGCCTCGACGAGCTTCGCGAGCTCTGGACGGTAAAGCGTTTCGAGCAACGTTGCGGCCCCACGGTCCTCCACGTGGACGAACTGGTTCCGCATTAGATGAGCAATGAACTGCGTGACCCTTAGGAAGGCACGGGGGTTCGAATTTTCGAGGGCGTTGAACTCAAGCAGCATACCCGACCTCGAAAGTGATGCTGTCATCGAGGCGCTTCACATGAAAGCCGCCGCAGTCTAGCCACTCGTTTGACACCCCCTCGTCGAACGCCGCGAGCTCGAACCTGCCCTCGAGCACTTTCGCGAGTCGCGAGTCGGCGTCGGCACCGAGGCCACCTGCAACCATCATTCGGATGGCTTCGAAGGCGAGGAAGTCGTCTACGGTCTCGATCCACATGGCGGCGGCCGTAGTTTCGCCAAAGGGCGGGACCCGCCTTTCGAGGAAACGGCTAACCTTTGCCGGCGTGATGGTCAGGCGATCCAAGTATGCCCGCTCGAGTTGACGTCTGAATTCGCGTATCGGATCGGGCGCCGGAAGAGCTAGGTCTGCGTCGGCGATCTCTGGCCGCGCCCCGCGCGGCTTCGCGAGGAGCTCGGGAGCGACCACAGTCAACCGAGGCTCAATCAATCCTCGGACCGTAAGATCGTCAACGCCCCGCGAAAGAGCGTCATCGAGGCCCTGGATCACATGCTCGCTGCGCTGAACGAAGTTGGTTCGGCGCCCGGCATATCTGACCACGTTGCGCAGCCGCGTCTCGAGCCTGGACCGGTGTTGCTGGATCGCCTCGAAGGATTCCTCGATGCGCTCGAACACGCGGCGGATCTGGAACACGTCCTCCTGCACGAGGTCGCGCGCCGCTTGCCCATCAGGAACCAGCCTGGCCTCAAGGTACGCGTCTGCGATTGCTGCCAGATCAATCTCGGAATCCTCCAACTCGTCGAGGGAGGCGATAATGGTCCGCCGATGCCGGTAGGGATGAGCCGTGGTCGAGATGGACGTGTAGTCGCGCAGTAGCACCCGCTCGACGAAGTCCTCGAAGTAGTGCCGCAGCCGCTCGGCAAGCGTGTCCGAGGAGAGCACCCGCCGGTCAACTTCCCGCAGGGCCGCGAGCACGCTTCTTAGGTACCGTCCGAAACGTGCCGAGTCTTGGGCGGCCTTGTTGAGGCCCAGAGCGTTCTCGGCTGGCTTCTCGCGTACCGCGCGGATCGCGTTCCTCACCTCCACCACTAGGCCGCCGAGTTGCTCGGCGGCGCCCTCCTTCAGGGAGCACAGGAATTCGGCGAGACGCATCGCGCCGGACGGCATCTCTACGGTCGTCTTAAGCCCATAGCTCGCCTCGTCCAGCCAGCCCGTCTGCAACATGCGGTTATAGATATGCCGGGAGCGGCTAATCGCGCTCCCGGTGGCCTCATCATCAACGCCTGCGACGCGGCGACGTCTAACCCGTCGGCCGGTTCGCGTGATGAGACGGTCTAGGTCGACGGCAGCTTCGTCCTCAGCCCAAAGGCCGGGCTCCCGCGTGACACAGTCGTAGATCACGCCGACCACCTCCGCCTCGGTCGGGAACAGCAGGTCCGACCGGTAGAGGCCGTCGTAGACGGCAAGGATCGCCCGCTCATAGAGCAGCCGGTTCCCGCCAGAGAACACCGTAAAGACGTCCGGGCCGAGTTGGCCGAAGAGTTGCGGACGCGATGCATCCGATACTGAAGATACTGCAGACTTTGCCAAGAATCCCACCCCTGAAGACGAAGTTGACGGGAGCCCGTCTGAAGGTCAAGTGCTTAAGGATGATGCCTACCGGTAAGACACAAAAAATGGTTCAAACCGGCTTCGGGCAATGATGAACAAACGGCTGTTTTTGTGATATTGGACATCAGCGTTGGCTCCAGAATGCGGCGCTTTGCGGTCCGGCAGCTTTGGCGCGCGAGCGGAGGCTGAAGTCATCAGCAAGCGGACCTTCCGCTGACGACCTACTCAGGTCGACGCGAGCCTTGGACCGGCACCGGTGCGTATTTTGCGCAGCAAGCTCGCACGCCACCAGCCAAGGCAAAGAAGAAAGGAGCGCCGCATGAATATTGACGAATACGAGAATGGCGGCCGCGCGCTCTACGCCGACTTCGCGGAGGCGGTGGCGGCGATCCTCCAGGCGGCGGCCGCCGAGCACAAGGACCTGCGGCTGCAGAACATCCAGCATCGCACCAAGGAGGTGGACTAGCTGCGCGCCAAGCTCGTCAAGGCCGACGCGGCAGCGGATGCGGCAATCGGTGATATCGCCAAGGACGTCTCGGGCTGCCGTCTCATCTTCTACACCAATGGCGATGTACACCGCTTTGGGCAGAGCGGCATCCTGCGGGAGAATTTCACAGTGGATTATGATCGCTCGAAAATCCACTACCCCGACAGCAAGGAAGACGGCGCCGAGTTCTTCATCTCCGAAAACTGGGTGGTGACACTCAGCGATGCTCGCTGTGCGCTTCCCGAATATCGCCGGTTCGCCGGGCTGCGCTGCGAGATCCAGGTCCAGACGGTCCTGGACCAGGCCTGGGCGGAGATGGCGCACGACACAATCTACAAGCCGATGGCCGATGTCGGGTTCGGCGCCGCCAAGGTCGAGGCGATGCGCAAGCGGCTGCGCAAGGTGATGCAGGAGTTTCTCCTGCCGGCGGGTTATGCGTTCGATAAGATTGCGAGTGATTATGCGCAATTGCGCGACGGCAAGGCGATGTTCGACAGCGACGCGCTTGGCGTGATCCGCGCCTGCACTGATCGCAATTCTCTCGACGATGCCGTCGAGAAATTTTCTAACTATGTGCTGCCCAACTATGACGACTATATCGCGGCCGCTCCCGAGATTATCGAACACGCTGTCGGATGCAGTAATCCGCGCACCGGCGATGCCCGACGTGCCGCACAAAAGGTATTTCGGCGAATATCCCGGGATCAAGAGCGCGCGGTGATCACCAAGATTTGCCGCATTCTCGAGACTGGCTGTCTCCTTTATGCGAGCCCCGAGCGAATGCTCGATGCGCTGATAGCGATGCGCTGGACGACGGCCACCGAGGACGAGCGCAAGCCGATCGACGATTTCACCCGGCATTTCGCGAAGCACGGACCGGCGGGGACTTGGCAGCAGGTCGGACCGGGGCTCCAGCGACTGCTGGTCGACCGCATCGCATGCTTTGACGATGCGGCGTTCGTCGCAGCGGCGCCCAGCGCTGCCATCATGCTGCGCGAGGCGCTGTCGAGTACGGTGACCGGCACTAGCTGGCAGGCTGAATCCGTGACGTTGCATACCAGGTCGGTCGCGGTGACCGAGGACCTCAAGGCGATGCGGCGCGACGCACTGCACCAGCTCGAGCGCCTGCACGGCCTGCTGGGCAAGGACGCCGCGCGCGAGGACGTCCGCCACGCCATGCTCGCTGCAGGCAATACGCCGAACAACGCCGGCTATACCGACCTGCTTGGCGAGGTCATCATGGAGGATCTGGCGCATGTCGTCCGGTTTTTCACTGCGGTGGTGCCCGATCTCGGCCTAGAAGCAAAGAGACAGCTCGAGGTCGATCTACACCATAAATTCTACGCGTATCACGCACTGCCGCCGGGGATGGCGGACAAGCCCGGACTGGTCGCCGCACAGGGGGTTGGTTGACGCGATCACGGCGTGCCGCGCAGCGCTGGAAGGCGATCCCGATTTCGACCGCTACCGGTTGCTCGTCGGGCACGACAGCGTGACCCCATTCATGTGGGCGAAGCCCGGGTCGATTATGAGGTGCGGCGAAGGAGCGCTCCGCCGGGATCGACACCTTGGTGGCGAGCGTCGATGCGGCGAGCGCCGACGAGTGGCTCGCGCGGCTCGAGCGGTTCGTCGAAACCGTAGCGAGGATATGGCGACGTTCCTCGGGTTGCAGGAGTTCATCAAAAAGCTCGCCGCAGCTCAGCCGGACATATTGCTTGACTGGATGCCGCGACTGAACGACCGACTCGCCAACTGGCTGCCCGGCATGCTGCAAGGCCTGTCGGACGCGGGTCATGGTGCTGCGGTCAATCCGCGGATCGAAACTTGGGGGCGAAGACAGGCATCTCTCGTCGATCACCTGGATCTTCAGTTCGCCGAGGCGTTCCGGTTCGACCTGCTCGCGACCATCACCGCCAAAGGCCTGGCGGCGAAAGACGATCAGGTCCTCCAAAATGTAGCGGTGGCCGCTGCGCGGCAGTCCACCAAGCATCCGGACGGACTGTTCGACGCGATCTTCCTGCCGGCGGTTCAGTCGCTGTCGTCCCGCGGATTGTTCGGCTGGGTCGGCGGCATGTTCAACTGGGATCAGCTGGGGCTGCTCAAGGGGTTGTCGGCTGAACAGGTCGAGCCGCTGCTCGCGCTCATAATCGACATGCCCCGCCTCGGCGCACCAATGGCGAAGCGCTACTGGCTGTGATTGCGCACGAGCACGTCCAGGCCGTGATCGATCTAATTGGCCAGCGCTTCTTGCGTGAGCGCGAGACCGGCGATTTCCGGTACGAGGACCTGCCGCATGCGCTCAACTATCTGAGGGCACCGCTCGCCGCTGCGCCGGTCGAGATGCCGACTTTGTCGAAGTGGCGTCCCCGTTCTCCGGCCAATCTGTCTTATTCGGCTGCTTTCAATCGCCACCGACGACATGGCTCCGCCAACCGAGGCGGGAGGCTCGCCGATACGCAAGCCAGCCAATAAATTGTTTTTGCAACCAGAATACTGCCAAGCCTGACGCGAGACCAATCGAAATGGCCGCTGCCGGCCCGGAAGGCTGCTGCGTGCCCAGGTCGAGTTGGGGAAGCAGCCAGTCGGGGATTACGCGGTGAAAAAGATAGATGTGATAGCTGGCGGCAGAGACCGGCAGGATGAGGGGCGCCGCCCAACCGGGCAATGTAATGCGCGGAATGAAAAGCAGGACGAAGACCGCGCCGAGCACCAGCATGAACTTGACCCAGGAACCTGTCCAATTGCCGCCCCACCAGGCCAGCACCAGGCAAAGAACAGTGGCGACGGCAAAGAACGCCTTCCGTTTCGGCGGCGTGTCGAGGAAGTACAGGCACCAGCCTAGGATGGCCAAATAAAGGATGTCAGGCAGTGTGAATATTTGCGGCCCGCCGATGTACCAGACGAGTGGCGTGAGGAACTTGGCTGCTACAGCAATTGCCAGCACGAAAATGCCAGAAGCGAGCGGCATTGCATGTGCGATGCGCCGCGCCTGCGGAATGGAAAACAGGATCACCCATAGAAGAATGGTCTGCGCATACGCCTCAACGAACCAGTATAGATACGGCATCATGTGCGGCGGTGCGGCAAAGCCGAGATTGCCACTCAGGAAGACCGATGGCCATAGCACCTCGCCACGCGCCAGGGAGAAACCCGCGACGATGGGCGCATAGAGCGCGAGGTTGGCTGCCAGCGGCCGCAACACCGCCAGACCATCGCCGGCGAACAGCCGATGGCGCTGAAAGCGAGCCAGGCTGAACCCGACCAGTATCACGAGTGTGGCGGCTCCGCCCGGAATGGGCCAGAGCGTTGCGTGATGGATAACAACCAGCAGGATCGCGGCAGCACGCAGGACCAGTTGACTATCGATGGACCGATTATGGTTGCTGGGTTCGGCGGTTCGGGTAAGGTCGCCAAGGGGCATGGTTTCCCATCCCTCCGGCAGGCTCCCGAGTTCACGTTCCAAGGTCAGCGAGAGCTGCACATAGAGCAGCGAGTCGCCGCCGAGCTTTTCGAAAGTGTCGCTGGGACCAACTTGACGCGGATAGAAGGCATTCCTGAAGGCGTCCAGGACATTCATGGCCATCTCCTGACGCGGGGCTCGCAGGCGAGCCTGGAGTGAAGCATAGTCGATCTTCCCCGAGGCGAGTTTCCGCAACGACGTCGCCCTGCCGACTTCAAGGTGCGGCCTTGGCAGTCCGCTTGCAGCCATCATGACCTGGAGCACCTCGTTGTCGTCGACGTTGGGTGTCGTCACCATCGCCAGAATGCGCTCATCGTCTCCGACGACTGCTGCGGCGATCCCAGCTTTCTCAAGCGCCGTTTCGATCGCGTCGTGGCTCAGGCGTAGGCCCGCGATCTTCGACATCCGTTTGCGGCGACCGACTATCGAATAGAACCCGCGATCATCACGCTTTGCGATGTCGCCTGTACGCAAATCGGCGACTTCGTGCGCCATTGCCAGATCCGCCCGTCGATGGGCATAGCCCATCATCACATTGGGACCGCTGTAGATGAGTTCGCCCGGCTCGCCATTTTGTTCGATTGGCCGGCCGTCTTCATCAGCCAACCGGATTTTGCCGCCCGGGATGGCAATGCCGATGCTGCCCAGATTGCCCTTGAGCTCGCCGGGGGAACATAGGCGATGCGAGCGGTTGCCTCGGTCTGCCCATACATCATGAAGAAGCAGCCAGAGTTGTCCGCGAGATGACGCCGAAAGGTCTCGGCCAGAGCTTGTTGCATGCGTCCGCCGGCTACCGTCATGAAACGCAACTCAGGCAAGTTGTGCCTCCGGAAGCCGGCGTGGTCCATCATTTCGAATGAGTAGGGAACGCCACTGATATTGGTGCAGCGCGCTTCGCGCATCTCTTGAGCAAAGGCGGCGTGGGAGGCACCGTGTTTCGGGAAATAAATGCTGGCACCTGCCTCTAGATGAGAGTTCAGGACCGAGAGGCCGTAAGAATAGTGGAATGGCAGGATAAGCGCCGCCCGGTCCCGATGGCCGAGTTCCAGATAGCTGACTATGGCTCCCGCATTGGCCTCGATTGCGGCGGCTGACAGGCGAACATACCGGCTCTTGCCGGTGCTGCCGGAAGTACCGAGCAGCACGGCGAGATCGGGATGCAGTGCGCCATTGGACTTCCCGGCTTCCGCGCGGCAGCGCCAGCGGGCGTCTACTCGTCTGCAGATGATTTCGGGCGAATAGTCGGCGACGAAGTCGTCCAGAGCCGATGCGTTGCAGGGCGGGATCAATCCGACGGCCTGCTTGCCGTGCACGGCTGCCAGATAGGAGATGACCGCGTGTTCCGTCGGCTCGGCTGCTACCGCGACCAGCTTTTTCTCCGGTCCGAACTCGGCTGCCAACGCTGTGACACGCAGCGCAAGATCGCGGTAGGTGATCGGAGTGCGGCCGGGAAAGATCAGCGCCGGACGATCGCCGTATTCTTCCAAGCGCCGGGTTAACCCCATTCCCCTGATCTCCGTCAATTTGAAGAGGCTTATTGCAGCCATCAGTGCAGTCGGGGACGGCGGCAATCACGTTTGTTGAGTGATTGCATCAACTTTTACCGGATGTGTTCGCGCGCGAGCGGAGGGCGAAACTACGATGTCCAGCGTGGTCGCCGGCAACGTCTGCTATCGGGCAACAGCAAAGATCACCTCAATGACCGACTTGCTGAAGGGTTTAGGGTGACGTCAGGCGTACGAAAGTCTCTCATGCAGGAACCCGCGGGCCGCAGACGATTGCCTTGGGGATTTGTGCCTCGGGGTGTGCCAGCGCCTGTCGCGAACTTCCGCATAGGATGGGATGGGCATGTCGGGAAGCGGCTTCCGGGCCAGGTCGCAGAGGCTGTAGCGTTGATTCCGACGGGATTGGTGTGCGTGACGACCGGCGCCACGGCGCCGTGCACATGACATCCCGTTGACCGGCGCCGGCGTGGCGCGGTCGTACGAGCAACTTGGCCATGCCGGCTCATGGGCGTTCTCCCGGTTCGGCGCTCTTGAGGCAGGCGGTGCACGAGGCTGGCACCACCGTTCGAACCTCTCGATGACGACCATGCGTCCGCCGCAGTAAGGGCAAGGCGGGCGGACGTCAGCCGGTTCTTCTGGAATGTCGGCTTCGAGCGGCGGAGCAACGCTCAGCAGTTTGCGCGCGAGTGCGAGGCTGGCCTTGCGGGCGGAGCCGGCGAGCAGCCCATAGTGACGGATGCGGTGGAACCCACGCGGCAGGACATGGAGCAGGAAACGGCGGATGAACTCGTCGGCGGCAAGCGTCATGGCGCGCTGGCGCTCGGCACCGTCGCGGCGATAGTCCTTGTAGCGGAAGGTGACTCCAGCCTAATCGAAGGCGATCAGGCGGCGGTTCGAGATGGCGACCCGGTGCGTGTAGCGCGACAGGTAGGCGAGCACCGCTTGGGGTCCGGCGAAGGGCGGCTTGGCATACACCACCCAGCGCTTGCTGCGAACAGGCTTCAGATGACGCAGGAAGGCCGACGGTCGGCCAGGTGTGCCGCCGATCCGAAGAAGGCGAGCCGACCGGCGTCGTGCAGCGCGACAATTGGCGACACGCGGAACATAGGTCCGCTGCGGGTCATGAATACCGGTTCCGGCGAACGTCCGCTATTCGGGAGCAAAATCAGGCTGGGAATGTTTGCCTAGGGTGGGTCAGGAACGCTGGTTGCGGTGAACGTCGGCTATCCGGCGGCGAAATGGGCTGATGAAGAGCGGCTTCGGGTCATGATTTCCGGTTTATCGCCGCTGCAATGACCGATGGGTCAGAGACGCTGCATTTCGCGCTAGACCGCAGCTGCGGTATTCTCGATCATACGCTCAGCCATCCTATTCGCAGGACGTTGCCGCCGGTCGCCGCACCTATCGATCGGAGGCCTTCCAGCCTCGCGATAGCCGCGCTATGTGTGACTGCACACAACCTGACGACGAACAGGAGCAAGATTAGACATAGAAGCCAGCACAAGATCGCCCTCCCCCTGTCCTTGGGTCGTTTTCATGCGAAAACAATCAAACTGAGTGCTGCGGGATAGCGAGGCCGATTTGGCCCACTTCAGAGCGAAGTCGGCCATAACCCATTGATTTGAGATTTTGGTGGGCCCGGAGGGTATTCAGAAAGCCATAAAAATCAATTGGTGAGAGATCAGTGGGACTTCAACCGACGCACTGAACGCCTCACTCGGAAGGGAGGTTTGCGCAAGGCGAAAGGAAGATCGCGTCGGTGTGCAGCCTTCCTGAGAAAGGTCGCGGTAGCGCCAACTGCTGACGCTCAGCGCGAAGACATTCCTGTTATGGGGACGTCAGAGGACCGGCCGCTTCTCGCGCCCAGAAAGCGATAGCAGACATGCAACCAGGCGGTACAAAGTCTCTAGCGTGACCCTTTCGAGACATTTGCGTGCGGCATTTGCGTCTCGAAAGCGGTTCTTCAGTGGTACCAGCACCAACGACCGTCTGCGGTCGTTCAGAACACGGGTTACCGTCTCTAAACCGGATATTGGACCGGGCAGCCGCCGGAAATTGATCGAATGGAGGTGATCGCCTGTCAGGAGGCGTTCAAAAACGACCTACGACCGCGATCTTCATCGCGGCCGTTTTCATGGTGTCATTCCCGGCTATGCTGACAAGTTCTTTATGATCGGCAGCTTGCGGATCGTCTTGCCCGTCGCCGCCCGTAGCGCGTTGGCGACGGCCGGGCCGATCGGCGGCACACCCGGCTCGCCAACGCCCGTGGGCGGCTCGTCGGACGGCACAATGTGCACCTCGACGCGCGGCATCTGCTCGATCCTGAGCGGTGTATAGGTGTCGTAGTTCTCTTGGTCTACGACACCGCCCGTCAGGGTCAGCTCCTCCTGGAGGATCGCGCCTAGGCCGAAGCCGATACCGCCCTCCATCTGAGCGCGGATCTGGTCAGGATTTATCGCGGTGCCGCAATCTACCGCGCAGACGACGCGGTCGACTTTGAAATCATTTCCATCGTTGAAGGTGATCTCCACCACCTCGGCGACATAGGTCGAGAGGCTTTCATGCAGGGCCACGCCGCGGAAACGGCCTTCCGGCAGAGGCTTGTCCCAGCCTGCCTTCTCAGCAGCCAATTTCAGCACGCCGGCATGCCGTGGATGGTGACCGAGCATCGACAAGCGGAAGTCGACCGGATCACGGTTCGCAGCGGCGGCGAGCTCATCGATCAGGGTTTCCATTGCGTAAGCGGTGTGGGTGGAGCCTACCGAACGCCACCACAGCACTGGGATGTTCACGTCCGTGGTGGTCAGCTCGACCTTCAGGTTCGGGATCGCATAGGGCAGGTTGGTGGCGCCCTCCACGGAGGTCGGATCGATGCCGTTCTCGATCATCGCCGCAAAGGGGGAACCGCCCGCGATCGATTGGCCCACGATGTGGTCATGGAGAGCGACGACGTTGCCTTCCTTGTCGAGCCCCGCCTTGACTGCGTGCACATAGGCCGGCCGGTACCGCCCACCCCGCATGTCGTTCTCGCGGGTCCACTGCACCTTCACAGGCTTGCCGGGTCCCAGTGCACGCGCTGTGGAAACAGCTTCGATAATGAGATCTGCGTCCGAGACCGCTCGGCGGCCGAAGCTGCCGCCGGTCTTCATCACGTGCAGCCTCACCTTGTCCGGCGTGGTGCCGCCTACTTGAGCGGCAGCCGCCTGATAAAGGTCGGGCATCTGGTGTCCGCCCCAGACGTCGATGGTGCCGTCTTCGTTGATTCGGGCGGCCGCGTTGAGTGGCTCGATCGAAGCATGGACAAGATAGGGGAATTCGTAGTGCCCTTGGATGACTTTCTCAGCACTGGCCAACGCTGCGGGAGTGTTACCGTCGTCGCGCGCGGTGGCCGCGCCCGGATCGTCTGCTGCCTTAGTGTATTCGGCCATGATCTCGGCCGTGCCGCGCCTTTCGGCCTTCTCTTCGTTCCAGGTCACCTCCACGAGATCGCGGCCCTTGAGCGCCGTCCACATGTCCCTGCCGACCACGGCAATGCCGCGCGGCGTCTGGACGACATCGACAATGCCGTCGAGTGCCTTGGCCTTGGAGGCGTCGAAGCTCTCGATCTCAGCGCCGAACTTCGGCGGATGGATCATAACGGCCGTATTGAATCCATCCATCTTGAGGTCGATCGTGTAGGTCTGCGCGCCATTGGTCTTGCCGGCGGAATCGTAGCGCTTGAGGCTGTCCGATCCGATCTGGGCCCACTTGTCGCGCGGCTTTAGCGGCACGTCGTCGGGAACCGGCATTCCCGCTGCGGCTTCAGCCAGGTCACCGAAGCGCGCCTGCATCCCTGAGGCGTGCGACACGATCCCGGAAGCGACTGTGATCTCGCCGGCTGGCACGTCCCACCGCTGCGCCGCGGCCGCCACCAGCATGGCCCGTGCGGCAGCACCCGCCTTGCGGTAGCGCTCCCACGACGAGCTCATCGAAGTGGAGCCACCGGTTCCCTGCGCGGCCCCGCCCCAGGCGAGATTGCCGTAGAGCGCGGTATTGCCATATCCGCCGACCACGTCCACATGCGCCCAGGCCCCGTCGAGCTCTTCCATAACCAGGGTGGCGATGCCGAAATAGGAGCCTTGTCCCATCTCGAACTGCGAGGAGTGGATGACGATTCGGTTCTCCGGTGTGATCTCGACATAGGTATGGAAGGGGTTCGCCTGGACCGTTGCAGGCGTCGTTTGTGCGTTGGCGGGCGCGGCCATCATTAGCCGGTAGCCCACGGCGAGGCCCGCGGTGGTGACGGCCGTGCCGAGGAGGAACTGGCGGCGCGTGGGCCGCACGGCATTGTGCTTCGGGAGAAACTGCAACTGCCTCAAGTCTCCAGCCGGTTGGCGGTCTCGTGGATGGCCGCGCGGATGCGATGATAGGTGGCGCAGCGGCAGAGATTGCCGCTCATCGCCGAATCAATATCATCGTCCGTCGGCTTCGGCGTCTCTGTCAGGAGGGCCACGGCCGACATGATCTGGCCAGACTGGCAATAGCCGCATTGAGGTACGTCGAACTCGGTCCACACGGCCTGGACCGTTTCGCCGATCTTGCCCGACAGGCCCTCAATGGTGGTGATCGAGGCTCCTTCGATGTCGCCGACTGCGGTCTGGCACGAGCGCGTCGGCATGCCGTTAACGTGAACCGTGCAAGCGCCGCACTGGGCAAGGCCGCAACCGAATTTCGTTCCTGTGAGTCCGATGCCGTCACGGATCGCCCAGAGCAGCGGCATCTCTGGATCGACGTCGAGTGTTCGCGCCTCGCCATTGAGGGTAAAAGCGACCATGGCTTGCTCTCCTTGTCCTGAGCTGGCTATCTCGTTGCGCCTCCGCCCGGCTGGGAACCGGGCTCTTCTTGCTGAGGCATAGCGACCACACACTAGGATCGCGCAGCTCGAGCCACAAGCCGCTAGCTGGCAATCGCGAGATCGTGAAGTGGCTCGTGTCGAAAGGCTGGAGGCAACTGAATGTCATTTTTGGGCCGACCGGCCGGTCAGTTTCCGGCTCGATGACCTGGTTGCAGTCATTCCGCTTCTAAGCCTAAAGCCCAGCCATGAACTGTAGCAGCATCATAAAAGACGACATCAAGCGGCGATTTTTCGTTGCGCTGCACCGCTAGCTCGTTCGCGCGGTTGATGATCCGCTGGTTATCCGCGGATGCTGGTTCACCATAGATGCCAACACAGAGCTTGCGAAACTTGCCACGCGCTATGCGGTTAAGGATGTGGTCGTCATTCGCAGCGAGCGAATGGCCGAAAATGAAGAAGCAATGGCTGGCGGTCTTCACATTCGCGGTGAACTGCTTGAAGCCTTGGTACAGGTAGGCATTGTGACGGATCTTCGCCTTCTTCTGGGCGCTGGTGGGCTGATGAAGGGCGGCTTAGGGTCATGATTTCCGGTTCATCGCCGCTGCAATGACCGATGAGTCACAGACGCTGCATTTCGCGCTAGACCGCAGCTGCGGTATTCTCGATCATACGCTCAGCCATCCTATTCGCACGTCGTTGCCGCCGTTCGCCGCACCTATCGATCGGAGGCCTTCCAGCCTCGCGATAGCCGCGCTATGTGTGGCTGCACACAACCTGACGACGAACAGGAGCAAGATTGGACATAGAAGCCAGCACAAGATCGCCCTCCCCCTGTCCTTGCTCGTTTTCATGCGAAAACAATCAAACTGAGTGCTGCGGGGATAGCGAGGTCGATTTGGCCCACTTCAGAGCGAAGTCGGCCATAAGCCATTGATATAATTTTGGTGGGCCCTGAGCGTGCTTGGAAAGTCAGAAATATCAAAGGCTTATTCGACAGTGGTACTGTGTTGCGTTACTATGCTCTCCGGTCTTTTCCGGTTGATTTGTTCCACCCTGATGCCGATTGCGGTCATTCGCCGCTGCCTTGGTCAATTCCCGATTCCACAAGCATCCGGTCCTGAGTGGGCAGACGGCCTTCCTAGCTGTAATTAGCCAGCGACACGTTGACCGTTCTCGTCATGCGCGGGTGAAATCTACGTTCGACCATATACGTCGTCGAAGCGAACGATATCATCCTCGGCGAGATAATCGCCGCTCTGCACTTCAATGATCACCAGGTCAATTCTGCCTGGGTTCTCCAGCCGATGCTTATGGCCGCAGGGGATGTAGGCTGATTCGTTTGTCGCCAGGAACAACTCCTGCTCGCCATTGACGATTTTCGCGGAGCCGCTGACCACGACCCAGTGCTCCGAACGATGATAGTGCATCTGCAGGCTCAGCCTGCGACCGGGCTTCACCTCGATGCGTTTGATCTTGAAGCGCTCGCCTTCCTCAAGAACCGTGTAGGTACCCCACGGCCGGTGTACCGTGCTATGGACCAGGTGAGCTTCATGTCCTGAAGCCTTGAGGCCCTCGAACAGCTTCTTGACGTCCTGAACGCGGTCGCGGGATGCGACAAGCAAAGCGTCCGGGGAATCGACGATCACCAGATCGCTGACACCGACCGTGCCGATGACGCGCTTGTCGGAGCTCACATAGCTGCCGGTCGTGTCGACCATATGCACATCGCCGCGTATCCTGTTCCCGCTTTCGTCGGGGGCGATCAAATCGGCCATTGCGTTCCAGGATCCGATGTCGTTCCAATCCATGTCGCAGGCAACCACGGCAAGTTTGTTCGTCTTCTCCATGACAGCGTGGTCGAGGGAGATTCGCGGGGCGGAGCCGAAATGCTCAGGCGCGAGTTCGATTTTGGCAAAGCCTTCGCCTTGACTGAAGCGGCCGTTCTCGTAGCTGTCGGAGACGGCCTGGATCACCGCGGGGCAATGCGATGCCATCTCGTCGAGCATGGTTTGTGCGCTAAAGCAGAAAATGCCGGCGTTCCAGAAGAAGCGCTTGGACGCGACATAGGCTTTGGCTGTGTCCAGATCCGGTTTTTCAACGAAACGGACGACTTTCTCACCATCCGCTTCGATATAGCCGAATGCCGTGTCCGGTCTGGTTGGGGTGATGCCCAATGTGGCGATCCGCCCGAGCTTCGCATGTTCGATGGCCCGGCACATGACGTCTAAAAATGCAGGCAGGTTGCCAACCATGTGATCGGCTGGGAAGACGCATAGAATCGCGTCAGGGCCTTGCGTTGCCTTGGCATGGATGGCGGCTGCCGCAACGGCTGCGGCCGTATCCCGGCCTTCAGGCTCGAGCAGAAAGGTGCGTGGCAGGACCACGGAATCTAGTTCGTCGAACTCGTCCTTAGTAAGGAAGAGGTGTTCCCCAGATGTCACGGCGACGAGTTCCACTACGCCCTTTATCGAACCGACGCGCAACACAGTGTGCTGCATCAGTGAATGCCCGTCTGCCACTTTGAGGAAAGGTTTAGGGTGCGATTGCCTTGAGGCGGGCCATAGCCGCGATCCGGCTCCGCCGCTGATGATGACGGGAACCACTTTCATATAACAACCTCGATTTCGTCTCTGGAGTGATTGCCCGCGCCCTTTCGAGCGTTAGCGTCACGATCGCCGTCGCTCTGGCTTGGTCTGCGGGCTCCGAGTAACAGCGAAGTTCTGGCGCGTTGCCGAACGGCCTCAGATGACGACGCTATCGGTATCGTACGACGCTTCCATGGCCTCGATGAGAAATGGACATTCAACTATGCCTGTTGGTTGCATCCGCCGAATTGTGCAGGTGGCGGGTCTTAACTGAGACCAGAGATTCTTTGGCTGTCTTCTATCAAAATCAAACGACTTGGCTCCTTCAGATCGAACTCAATTACGCGTGGTACGAAAAGGCGTGCATATCGTGTAAAGGCGCTCGTCGGAGGAAACCGAATTACGGTATCGCAGCGCCCGAGAAGATACATCTCAACGAGGGCGGAAATTGCGCCGTCAATCCCAAGTGCTGCAGTGTGTAAGGGGCCGTCTTGATCGGATCGGAAATGCTTGGGGACGGTGAGAAGATCGGGAAACCTGGCCGACAGGTGATCCAGGATTTGCGCGCTGTCCGTGCACAAGAACAGCCGCACAGGCTTGGGGTGCGGTAACGCTTTAGCCTTATCAACCGCAGTGCACACTTGTCGAACGGCGAACTCCGGATCGGCCCAGTAGGGCGCATGGTCCATGATGTCTTCACCGTTACCATGTCGAACATGAACCCCGATGATGCTGTGCCCCTCAAAACATTCTTGGTAAATGGCATCTATGCGTGTTTGAATTTCAGACCGAGGCTTGACACTCTGGAAGACCTGCCGCTCGGCATCCTCATCGCAGCGCCACATCAAACAAGCGTCACACACTACTGTGTTCGCTTCGACATCGTGTTCGGCCTGAAAGAGCTCGCCCAACTCGTCGCGCTCTTGGAAAATCTGCTCATCTGGGCGGTAAAGGCAGTCGATCGCTGGCCTATTCCACCACTCCGGGAAGAATGGACCCGGGAAGGAAAAGTCGTTGATCCGGTCGTCGCAAATAGCCGGTACGCCAGCGATGTCATTGATCGGTTGGAAGAACACCGGAAAGGCATTTGTGAAGGGTTGGTCGAGATAGCAGGACCCGCGCCAGTCGACGGCTAGCGTTCGTCCCGACCGCTGAGCGTAGCGCCAAGCGGCCGCCAGCGACCACAGACAATCACCGAACCCCGTACGCCTCTGAGAGACGACGAACCTGCGCTTTACCAATCCACTGACCTGCATTTTCGGAAATCTCGTTTCAGAGACGAGGTTGCATCTGGCTTGGGATCCCTTAATCGACACTAGTCGACCGTGACGCCGGACGATTTGGTAGAGGCTGCGCCGTGGGGCAGAAGAGCTCCCTCAGCACTGCCCATCCTTATCTCTGTGACGCTCGCAAATCTTGACGCCGGGTGCACTCGCTTCCGGTTTAAATTCAACATTCTCTAATGCGCGCGGCGACATGTGTAAAATTGATTGCGTGGATGTGGCCCATCCATGTGATGGATACTCAGGCGTTCCTTGACCATGAGCCTCTGCTGACGTGGGGCCGCGCTTTGCTAAGCGAAACAGCCGGTCGAGGCAGTCCACAAAGTCCCTGTTTCAAGTCCAATTCTTAACTGCCTCAACGCAACATGTCATTTGCGGTCGTTTCCTGAAGGACGGATGTGCAGGACCCGCCAGCCGTCGAATGTCAGGCGCAGGCCATCCACGTCATTTATGGCCATCATAGCGTCCGGTCCCATCGAAAGATGCGACACGGCGCCCTCTGACGCTTTCAGGTGCGCCAACATGGCGCAACTCCTGCCGGATAGCTTTCGAGCCGGCTGGACTGAGCGACTGGCACGCGATGCTGTGCGACGATGGCCGAGAGAGGAATTTTGGCGTCTGCAGCCATGTGGAGGATCGTTGCGACGGTTCTGCGGGTCGGTGTCAGAGCCGACACCTGTGCGAACCCGCTCTCGTCCGTTTTCGACAGGCCCTTGAGGTTCATGACCCTGTTGTTCGCCGAGATCGCCCGGCAGTTCAGCGATCCAGGTGAAGATCGGCACGCCTATCGATGCGGCGATCATCGCCTCGGCCAGCGAAGATGATGAAGAGGGCCATTGGGTCAAGCACAAGGGCCGACCAGCGTTTCATTCCTTCAAAGCCCAATTCGGTGCCTACGCCGATACGGCCCTTGTCGAGGAGATCGCCGTCACGGCGCCCACACCGAGGACGGCAACGCCGTTCCTGATGCTCTGCCCGACAATCCCGGCGAAGTGTTTGCCGACAGCGCCTGCCGAGGCAACGCGGTGCGCGCCAAGGGTGGAAGGCCGCGCATCGTCGCAACCGCTATGTGGGGGCGCGACGAGGCCGAAAGCTCGACGCCTGGAACCAACCGATCCACAGAATTTGTAGTCGGATCGAGAAGATCTTCGGTACCGGGAAACGAGGCTACGACCTTCGCCCGATGCGATGGCGAGGGCTGGCAAAGGCAGTCGTTCAAATTCGCCGCACTGCGATCGCCTACAGTACGAAACACAGTTTGATGGTCGCTTCGTCCCGCCCATCGTTGAAGCCCAGCCACCGTTTTCGGGCTCGCCTCCCGAAATTCATGCAGGTCAATACGCAATGCCCTACCCGCGCTTTTCGCCGCCGTCTCAGATGTGCGGTTCGCCCGAAGCCCCCGACTGACACGAACTTTGTCTTCGCGCGGAGCGAAACCTCGCGCCCACGACTTTGTGCCGCCGATGGTGCCGCGCTGCCCTGTCAAACAATCCATTTTATGGATGCACCTCATCCAAACAATCGATTTCACTGATCAAAACAATTTCCATTAGAAGACGTTGAAGCAGGCAAAGATTACTTGGTCAGCGCAAAAGAGGGAAGGTGGAGTTCTAGTGTGGCTTGGACCCACATGCTCGCCATTTTATCTGGGAACAGCTACGTGCGCTGTTGGCGCAGGGCAAGACGATTCTACTGGCCACCCACTTCGTGGAAGAAGCGGAGCGGCTATGCAACCGACTGTGCGTGCTTGAGAACGGACGTAGAATCCCAGAAGGGCGTCCTCACTCGCTGATTGATGAGCAAATCGGGTGGGACGTGATTGAAATCTATGTCGCTCACCCCGTGAGCCGAGTTCGGCACTCAGGCCGCATGTGCGACTTAGGTAGGTTAGCGGCGAGACTCTGTTTTGCTATGCCTCGAAGCAGGAGCAGGTGTGCTTGCTGGCTGACACTGTCAATGACGAGCTCCGCGCCGCATCTGTCGAAATCCTACCATAGGGTATGAGGCGGGCCGCAGTTTGCTGGCGGTGTGGCGAGCCAGATTCGAAACTTCAACTACCATAGAGCAGGAAGAAAATGGGCGAGAACAGGAAAGTTGCTCTGGTTACGGGCATAACGGGACAGGATGGTGCCTATCTTACCCGTCTTCTGCTGGAAAAAGGCTACATCGTTCATGGGATTAAGCGACGTTCCTCTTCCTTCAACACGGGTCGCATCGAAGACATCTACCAAGACCCGCACGATCCCGATCCGCGCCTAATTTTGCATTACGGTGACCTCACTGATGCGACCAATCTCATCCGAGTAGTTCAGGAATCCCAGCCAGACGAGATTTACAACCTGGCCGCTCAGAGCCATGTCCAGGTGTCGTTCGAAACGCCGGAATACACAGCAAACGCCGACGGTATCGGAACATTGCGACTTCTTGAGGCGATCCGCCTCCTCGGTCTGAAGGACAAGACCCGCTTCTATCAGGCCTCGACTTCAGAGCTCTACGGCCTCGTGCAATCCGTACCGCAGAACGAAACAACGCCCTTTTATCCGCGCAGCCCTTACGCCGCCGCCAAGCTCTACGCCTACTGGATCGTGGTCAACTATCGAGAGGGCTATGGTATCCACGCTTCCAACGGCATTCTCTTTAATCATGAAAGCCCACTGCGCGGCGAAACTTTTGTGACGCGCAAGATCACCCGCGCCGCCGCTGCTATCTACCTCGGCAAGCAGGACAAGCTTTATCTCGGCAATCTCGATGCTCAACGCGATTGGGGCCATGCGCGTGAGTACGTGCGTGGTATGTGGATGATGATGCAGCAGGATCAATCGGATGATTACGTGCTGGCGACGGGCAAGACGACCCCTGTCCGCCAATTCGTCGAATGGGTTTTCGAAGATGTCGGGGTCGAGCTCGAATGGCGTGGTGAGGGAGTCGACGAAAAGGGCTATGATGTCGAGACCGGCAGATGCCTAGTCCAGGTAGACCCACGCTACTTCCGCCCCACGGAAGTCGATCTTCTCCTGGGCGATGCCACCAAGGCGAAGGAGAAGCTCGGCTGGGTGCATGAGACATCCGTGCGCGAGCTCGCCGCGGAAATGGTGCGGGAAGACCTCAAGGTCATGCAGACATCGGTAATAATGAAGGAAGCATAATGTACGATCTGAAGGGAAAAGCCGTGTGGGTCGCGGGCCACAAGCATGGTGGGCAGCGCTGTTGTAGGCCGCCTCGCGTCTGAAGACTGCAAAGTTATGGCCGCCCTGACGGTTCCCCAAATTTTATCCAGTCGTGAGTTCGGTTCCGGGAGTGGATTTGCCCTGATGGGCGGTGGAAGCGACGGGTGCTGGCGCGGAGCGTTTCACGTTGCGCAGCCCGAGCGACCGTCGCGGGTTGAAGGTCGATGCAAATTCGTTGGGTGTCTGCCATCCGATGTGCGAGTGCGGACGCGCGCCGTTGTAATCGGCGCGCCATACATTGAGCCTCGCGCGGGCCTGGGCCAGGGACGTGAACCGCGTCTCGTTGAGGAGTTCATCGCGAAGGGGGCCGTTGAAGCTCTTGCGTTAGGGTCCTAGCCAACCTCTGACTGTGAATTCGCGGAAGCGATTTACGGCAAGCGCACACAGCAGCTCGTCCACGGCGTTCGTACATGAAGTTTGGAAACTTATAATACTGGTACACACCTCCATGGCGGAACATTATCTCCAATATCTCAGCGATTACCGGATAGCTATCTGCCTTCACCTACCTCGGCCTAGTGCAGAATCTCGGCCGAATGAACTCGGCGCTCTTGCTGCACGCCAATGGTCCGTCCCGCGCGAAGTGCGATCATACCGCCGCAGCTTACCTTCAAATCCGGCACTGGCGAGGATCTAGATCCAAGCCGACGGCGCCGGGGATCAAATAAAAAGCCGCCGACCGAAGCCAGCGGGCTTGATTAGGATGGCCCGCGCGGACGGTCAAGGCTGCGCCGGCCGACCATGGCGGAGGGACCACCTTGGTCAACGGCACGGCCCGATGACGGCGTGCCGATGTACCACAACATGCGTCGAGATAGAGCATTCCGGCGTCGCGGAAAAAAGCCCGCCGGTTTTGAGCCAGCGGGCAAGTTCTGGAGTGGCTGAGATCAACCCAGCATCAGTCAACGACCGGCGGAAGGGTTGGCTGCAGTGGATGCCAGCTGGCCGCAGCATGCTGTGAATCGTAGCAATGTGAAAAACAAAACTCTGGACTTCTAGGTCGGACTCGCCCCAATATTTGTTTGGGGGAATTCACATGAAAATTGGAGCACTCATCGCAAGTGCAGCCCTGTGCGTCAGCGGCTGCTCTACGAGCACTGTCGTGTCGGACAGCGATCTCACGGCAATGAATACCGTTGCGCTATGTCACGTTCTCGCCAGCAGCACGGACGAACAGTATCGTGGTCGGGTAGCGGCCCTTCTAGTGCGCAGGGGCGCAACAGCAGAGAAGTGCACCAGGCTTGTGCAAACCGACAATGCTGTCGCGACAGGCATAGCGATCGCGGCTGTCGGCGGCGCAGCTGTGGGTGTCGCTGCCAACAACGGCTATGGAGGCGGAACATATTACCGGCCACCGCCACCACAAACCTATGGCGTCGCGTGGGACCAATTCTATGGCCAGAACTACAGCGTTATCTGGCGCTGCCGCGACCGGTCCACCGGGCGGTTCCTTGACGATTACTATTGCGCCGGCCTGCCCATGGTCGACAGCGCATGGCCGGGCTGGTCGGCGTAGCGGATGAGCAGGCCATACCGCAAATATCGATCCAATCGGTGGCAGAGACCCACCGGTGCCAAGCTGTGGCGGCGCCAACTTGCGAGCGTGCCGGCAATGCTCGGTCTTACGGCAGCGGCGGCAGTGGCCGCCTTCCTGGCGCCGTCGGGCGCGCAACGTAGCGACGATGCATCAAAGGCCAGCCCACGAAGGGCGGCGCCCGTCTCGCTTACCGGTGTCGCTTCCGTCATTGACGGCGATACGATCGAAATCCACGGCCAGCGCGTCCGTTTCAACGGCATCGACGCGCCAGAGAGCCGGCAGCTGTGCCGCGATGCGAATGGCGCCGAGTATCCTTGCGGCCGGCGATCGGCCGAAGCGCTGGACACTTTCCTGGCCGCGTCGAGGCCACTCGAATGCACATTCGTAACGTGGGACCGCTACCACCGCTTTGTCGGCGATTGTCGGCGCGCCGACGGCGCGGGCGTGGCCGCCTGGATGGTCGAGCACGGCCAGGCGCTGGATTGGCCTCACTACAGCCAGGGCGCCTATGCGGGGCAGCAGGCGCAAGCCCAAGCCTCAAAGATCGGCCTGTGGGCCGGGACGTTTCAGGCACCCTGGGAATGGCGCGCTGCGCACGCCGACGGCGCGGCGCCGTCGAGTCGCCCGCTGGGCATCATCAGCCGTAAGCTGGTCGCGCAGAGCGGCTATTCTTGCGAGCCGCGGAGAACGTGCAAGCAGATCGGTTCCTGCGACGACGCCAACTGGTACCTGCAAAACTGCTCATGGGGCGGAAAACTCGATCGCGACAAGGATGGGATCCCCTGCGAAACACTCTGCTAGCTGAAATGTAACGGAGTAAGCGCGCTACGGCCTGTTCGGCTTTCCGCTTACACCGATCCAACGAAGACCATGCATGGGCGGCGCGGTCTGCTAACCCCATGTTTTGACGAGGTATTCTATATCTGAAGGGCAGAAAAAGCCTTAACCAAGACTTTCAAAATCGTTAACATAGTTATTTTTCAGTGTATGCTGACAGGCGATCAAGGCGTGATGTTGCCCTGTCGGGGGGGCGAGTAAAATGCAGACTGTGATGAGTCAAAAGCTGGCAAGCTATGGCCAGTGGACCTACCGTGGTGCCTGGGCCCTAGAGATTGCGGCCGCAGCGATTGGTCTACGACAGGTGTAGCAGGCGGCACGCGCCATCGAGGAAGCGATCTCCCGGAAAACCGAGACCGAGGCGAAGGCCAATGCCAAACGGGCGGCTGAATTGGCGGACGCCGGCAATCGATGATCAGGCGTGCGGAACAGGCCCTGGACGGGCCGGATCTTGCCGATTTCCTCCGCACGCCGCTTGCCGATCTGGGTGGAATCCTTCCGCTCGACCTCGCCGAGGGGAACTCCACTGGCCTTGGGCTGGCTCAAGAGGCCCTGAGGCAATTCGCAGAGTCGCGGCATGCGGAACGCGTCGCGACAGAATGGCGGTCGAAATTGGATAGTGAAGCCAGGGAGCTCTTCGGAGATCGCGCCGCGCGTGTCGTGAGGCAATCAGTAGATGGCAAACTCGACGGGCGCCCTCCGCTGATCTACTGCCGGGACGAACGCACCTTTCGTGTGGCACTCGGCGTCCTGCATTGGATGCGCAAGCGGTGTAACCGGCTCTCCTCGACCAGCGTCTGTACGCCTCCTAACCTGCCGCCTCTCGACCAATGGGCACTTGTGATCGCGGCCGCGAAAAGATACCGCGAGCGTTCCTCATGGTCGCCCTCTTGTGATCGCACATGTGAAGACAGGCTCGACAATTTCGTAGAATTCTTGCGAACGCCGTCGAAACAAAGTTGCACCGTTATCCTTAGTGAGAGATCCGAGTGACGCTGGCAGTGAGAGGACACAAGCCCTGCCGCGCCCGACATCTTTCGCCCACCCTGAACGCCGAAAACAATTGAGGGGAACCAATGCCAGCTATTGCTTCAGCGGAAGGAATGGTTATTTTTTGATTCGGGGAAAATTTAGTTGACCACTTCTGAATCAGTGTTTTCCGCGGCCTCATCTGCTGCTGGGTATTTATCCCAGTCGCGTCTTGCGCTCGCCTTATGTCTCCGCCACGCCTATGGTAAAGCGGGCATTGAAGTTGCAGTTGAGCGCCTGGATGACGTCTCGCTCGAGACTGACGGGGAGGCCCGAGCGCTCGCTCAAACCAAACATGCAGATCTAGGTGATATCTCCCCCGACCTTTGGAAGACGCTGCGGATTTGGAGCCAACTAGCACTTGAGAATCCAAATCTGCCGAACCTAAGGCGTAGTCGTCCACCGATCCGTTGCGGCCGCTCTAGCCAGGCTAGTAGACTTACTCGCGCATCGGTCATCAACTGGAACTGGACGGCCCGCCCAGCCTTCTACTGCGCTACCATCGCACGAGTTCGGACTTCAGGACCGACAACCAAAGTGCGGATTTTGATCTTCGCAAGATCGCAGCCACGCACCTTGCTATCGATTGCAAGATCGAACAACGCGGGTCCCGCAAACGGCCTTCGCGATCCAGGAAGAAGCGGATCGCCCAAATCTGTCGCCGTTTTTGCGCACGATTTGCACCGACCTTCGTACCAGTATTGCAAGCACGTCACTCTCGCGCCGCAGGATGGTATTGTGAAAGTCCCATGATGTTTCTACTTCGGCCACCACGGTCGCGGTGGCTTTTATCGTAGCCTAAGGAGGTTTGGGGGGACGCATGGCAAAACCTGCCAAGAAAAAGATAACGAAGAAAAAGCGCCTACCGCCTCTTGAGTCGCGGTTCACATTCGAAGACCAAGCTATGGCTGCCGGCGATAGTAAGGCATTGCGACCGGCTCAGTTCGCCGTATTCGACGAAGCGACGGGCTACGAACGCAATCTGAAGCTATGGCGAAAAACGGGTACAGAGGCCGACACTGATCTGAGAGACCTATGGGTCCATGAAATGCGTCAGGTGCAGCGAGTTATGTCCTACTCCGGCGCAAGGGACGTTATCGTCGATGTTATTGAGTTCGTCGAAGACGAAGAGCATTTTGCCGTCCTGTTGGAGCATGCCGGTCAGCCCCTTTTGTTCAAGAGGGATCGTGTTTCGAACCAGCACTGGCTGAAAAACCTTGGCGCGGTACGAGCAAGATCACTGTTTTGGCAGAACTTTAGGCGGGTGGTCTGGGCGCTTGGTATCGTCCACGCGCAAGGTCTGGTCCACGGCAACATCGACCCGAACGCCATTATGACCGAAGGTGCCGAAGAACCCGACTTTCAGCTAACCGGGTTTGAATGGAGCTTGCGCGTAGCTGAGGACACTCCAGGTATTAAACACGCCAAAGTGTCTGGGAAGCCGGCATCTACACGACCGATGAAATACTCATTTGAGGAGGATTGGAAAGCGCTAGGGCGGCTAATTGGTCAGATGCTCGACACTGGTATACGCCCATCCGGCGAGCTCTATAGTCTTGGCAAACTACCCGCGCCAATATCGTTAAGTAGCAGCGAACGCGTTTTGCTGAAGCGGCTAGCGGCGCCGTCGCGAACCGACCACCTCGACTCCCAATCGATCTCGCGCGCCATCGACGAT
Source organism: Mesorhizobium sp. M0040 (assembly GCF_040323505.1). NCBI lineage: Bacteria > Pseudomonadati > Pseudomonadota > Alphaproteobacteria > Hyphomicrobiales > Phyllobacteriaceae > Mesorhizobium > Mesorhizobium sp. M0040. Next base: position 5,443 of record NZ_JAMYVA010000047.1, on the reverse strand, counting down.
GTCATCGCGGAAGTGGGGCGATCGGGAACTGCGCGTGCGGGCACTCTAGTGCTAATGTTCACCCCTGCGTCGAAATTGGGCGAGGCAGTTTACGATCTATCAGAAGGGCAGATCGCAGTCGATGAGTATCGCCGGCAGCTCGAATGGGTTCGAGCTGACCTTGATGGAGGCGTGACTTTGCTGGCCCCGCGAGAATTCGAACCGGGCACAGGCAAAATTCAGTTGATCACCGCGACCATGCGGTATGTCGTAGTCCCTTTTCGGCAAGACGGATCGGCTACCTGGGACATCGGCGCATGCGTCACAGCCGAACGACGCCCTGAAGGGCTGTCGTTTCACGAACAAGAGGAGCATGAACTGCTGCAGCCCATCGAAGTCGTAGGCGCTGCACGTCACGCCCAGGAAACCCGTGCTAGGCTCGGACCAGACGCCCTCGATTGGAGTGCCTTTGCGTCAAGTCGGGCTGTGAGCGGCACAGGAACTCGAGTGGACTTGATCCGACGCGCGCTACTGCTTGTCCAAGTCATTGAATCGGTGGTTAAGGCGCTGGAAGTCTACCCAGTTGAGATTCTAGAAGAAAAGTCTCATGCAGGCCGACATTCTGTCCTGTTGCGTGGGGCGCGCGAGAATGATCGTGACCAAGTCGCGAAACGTATCGGCCTTATCGACACGCACACCTCCCTCAAGCGCCTGTTTGAGGATGATCAACGTGAAGGGGAAGGAAAGTGGCGTCTCTCGCAGGCCGTCAGCCTTGGAGCTAGCCGAAGGGAAGACGTCGCCGCAACATTCACGCAGGTCGAAGAGGTAAACGGCAAACACGCATACCGTTTCGAAACCGATGAAGATCTGACTAACGGGCAGGCCTTCTTTTTGAGGACCGAGCGTGACGCGGGCACCGAAAACCAGATCATCCGAAGGCTAAAAATTATCAAGAGCCTTTCCACCCGTGTGGACCTAGCCGAGATGCTTGACGACGCATGGCGCGTTCGCCGATCCAGTCGCGACACCATAGACATCGAAGACGCTGATGACATTCACCTGATGGATTTAGACGAGCCAAAACGTTCGAGTCTTGCTGCGTTATGGGAGACGTTGCCGTCCTATTTCGTGGTCGGCCCCCCGGGTGTCGGTAAAACTAAGTTGGCGACGGAGGTGGTGCGACGCCGTTTTGCAGAAGACGCATCGACCCGAATGCTGGTCACCGCTCAAGGACACGATGCTCTGGATCACCTGCAGGAGAAGATTCAGGAGACTCTCACCGAAGCTAGGCTCGACCTCATCGTTGCACGCTCGTCCACTCCAGACCGAAAGGCCGGCGCCGCCGACGTTCAGAACACGGGACAGACGATCTTGCGTCTCCTGTCCGAAAGTCGGCTCGCCCAGCACTTGCCAGTGTCGACGCGGGACAGGATCATCACGCTTGCGGAGGCCGCTGGCCGGATTGTCCAGTCGGCCGATGCCTCAGACAGAGATGAACGAGCTGGACTCAACGCCGTATCGAGCTTGGTTCTCGATGCTGCCAACATCGTCGTTTCCACATTGAACTCAGCGGACGTCGAACGCCTCGTGGAGGCGCGGGACCAGTTCGATTGGGTAGTGGTGGAAGAGGCCGCCAAAGCTATCGGACCCGAACTTGTCGGTGCATTGTCCCTTTCCGGGAGACGGTTACTTATAGGCGACCATCATCAGTTGCCGCCTTTTGAAGCGGATCGTCTCACTAAAATTTTGATCGATCATGGTCGAGTGGCCGAAGTCGTTAAAATCGCAGAACAGTTTGTCGGCCCTCTCATGCGCGACGGAGAACTGGCCGAACTAAACGAGATTGCGGCTGACGAAGGACACTTGCGGGAAATCGCAGACATTGGATTACGGCTCCTCGAGCCGTTCCGTGCTGTAGTCGTAGAAGACAAACGGCGCGCAATTGTGAATGCGGGGCACCGATCGATCTCCTCCACGTTGACACAACAACGGCGCATGGATCCAGCAATCGCTGAAATTGTCTCACGAGCCTTCTACGATGGCGACCTATTGACGGAGGCAAGTCGGGAAGAGGAAGCCAAGGGAGCGCCTGTGGGGTTCAGCTGCAAAAACCTGCCTGGTTCACCGGTGACCTTGATAGATTTCCCCCATGTCAGTACGACCGGCTCCGGATCCCGCTACGAACATTATCGCCCGCGCTTCCACAATCCGGCGGAAGTCAGGGCGGTCATAGAAGTCCTGCGGCGTCTCCACCCAGACCGTCCGGATAGGCACGAAAATAGCCCGTCACTAGCGGTTCTGTCCTTTTACAAAGTGCAGGTGGAAAAACTGAACGAGAAGATCGACGGGGCGATCAAGGCGGGGGCTTTGGCGCATCTCGCTGGCTTTGTGCCAGCGGCCGCAGACGGATCCTGGGCGAACACTGTCGACGGCTTCCAAGGAAACGAGGCGGATATCGTCATCCTCTCGCTGGTCAGAAACAACTCCGGAAGCGGAGCAAGTGCATTAGGCTTTTTACGTGACCGTCGTCGATGGAACGTTGCTCTGAGCCGCGCAAAATCGAAACTTGTGGTTGTCGGCAGTTTGGCGTTTTTGCGGGAAGCAGTGAGGGGTGTCAATCCCGACGCACTGGACCACGACCTTTCCTTTCTCACAACAATCGACGAAGTCATCAAGGAGTTGCTCGAACGATCGGTCAGTGAACCCGATCGTCCGATTCCAGCTGCGCGCATGCTTCCCAAAGACGTTGGGATTTCTTAGCGATGCTGATAGCCATTCCGGTATTCCGCCTATCCTGTGGAGTTACGATCGACAAAGGACGCGCCTGGAGCGTAGTGGAAGAGGCCGTTCTTTGGGCCGTGAACCAAAACGCTGCGAGCGTTGCCGATTTGGTTGCTGAATCGGGGCTCAAGAAACAGGTGATCGTGGCGGCCCTATCTCGCCTTATGCGTTTCCGCCTCGTTGAGCTCTCTATCGTTGGCGGAGCCGCCAAGTTCGTCTCAAGCCAATATGGCCGCGATGCGATTCTTGATGGAAAACCATTACCTTTCTTTCCCAAGAGGGAGACCAAGCGCGTCGGCTTCGTCATCGAAAGGGTCACTGGAGATTACTTTCCTCAAGGCCAAGTTCGAGTCGCGTCACGAACCGGGCTCGAATCCGATAGCGACCCCGACAAACGGGTAATCGTTGTGGAAGGAGGAGGACCCGTGGTCTCGCACGAGGCTAATCTCGCACGTTTATCGCAAATTGCCGTAAAGGGGTTCGATGAACAGCTCGCGGGCGTCGACGGTCGAACCGCCTCAATGCGATCCGAATACATGCTCATCAGGGTGATAGACGGAGTCATCCGGAATCTTCCCGATAGCGCCTCGAGCAAGCTGCGAAGGATCGTCGAGCGAGTGGCTTCGCTGCCCGGTGCAAATGCCACGATCCCGGTAGCCTACGAGGGACCCATTGCCGAGATCGAAGAGGCACCAACCAGCCACCGCATTGATTTCAGGCCGCAGGATCTCATCGTCGGCGGAAGCGCTCATAGGGAGCTGCTAGTTCAGCTGATGGCTTCTGCTAATTCCCGAATGATCATTCACTCCACGTTTCTGGACCACAGGAAGTTCCGGGACCTGATGCCCGAGATCCGTATGGCTTGTGTCCGCGGAGTCGATTTCGATCTGCTGTGGGGTGCCGAGAAGCTCGGTGAAGACGAGGAAAGCAAGAATGCCCTATCTGCCGTTGAGATTGCGCGCATGGTGCGCGAAGATCCCGACATCGGACGCCGCTTCCGCGTTCATATGAGAAGCACCGGCTCGCATTCCAAACTGCTTTTGGCTGATAACGAGGACGGCGACTGGCTGGCCGCGATCGGCTCATGCAACTGGTTCTCCTCACCCTTCGGGGCAGTCGAACTGACCGTCGTACTCCGGACACAATCGGTGGTTGCGGACGTGGCAGTCGCGCTGCAGCGTATGGCCGGTAGACGCGGCCTTTCGGACGACATTGCGACGGAAATGTCATTCCTGGCGCGCAACCTGAGACGCCTCCCAAGCGTCGAGGGGAACGCGATAGCGACCTTGATCCTGGGCGACCATCATGATGTCATTATGCGGACGGGAAGCGGGATGGCAGTTCGGAAGGTACTCGCTGGCAGCAATCGCTTAGGATCGACCGCAAGACCTGGCTTCATCATTCAGGCAGAAGCTGCAATGGCACGAGCGTCTGAGCTTGACATCACTCTTCTTTACAGCATCGCTTCTGGCCCACTGAAGAAGCGGCACGCCCGCACTCTCGCGGAAGAGGCCGCTGAAAACGGGTTTCGGCTGGTTCGGTTAGATAAGCCGCCTTTGCACGGCAAGTTTCTCGCGTGGGACGACGATGACATCGCAGTAACCAGTCTAAACTGGGGTTCCGCTCGGACCGCCGACGATTTTCCACAGTCGGAGATCGGAGTGCACATAAATGGTTCCGGCATTGCCACCGATCTGATGCGCCGCATCGAGAGTATCTTCCCAAACGCCGCGAGTGGAAGCTCCCTTTAAACTAAAGAAAACGATGGTGCGCGAGCTCACATCGTGATGTCCGAATATCCGCGTAGGTATAAACGACCGATATGCGGCGCAAAGCGGAAAGACAGCCTCGTGGTCGTTTGCGGCGGTCCGCTTTCGGGTTCCGCGGTGCGGATAGCTGCCGTTTGACAAACCACCCCCCACGGTCGAAAGTAAGCGGGCAGCTGAGGCCGTTCAGCGCTGGTAATTCCATGGCATGAGGGCGTCGATATCGCTGTTTGGCCAGCCATTGGCAATGCGCTCGAGGGTCAGGGTGAGCCAGGCGTGCGGATCGACCTGGTTCATCTTGGCGGTGGTCAGCAGGGTTGCGATGGTGGCCCATGTCCGTCCGCCGCCGTCGCTGCCCGCGAAGAGGCTGTTCTTTCGGGTAATTGTCTGCGGCCGGATGGCGCGCTCGACGGTGTTGGAGTCGATTTCGATGCGGCCGTCGGTGAGGAAGCCCTCGAGCGCGGCACGCCGGCCGAGTGCATAGCGGATCGCCTCGGCCGGCTTCGATTTTCCCGACAGCTTGGGCAGCTCCTTTTCCCACAGCGCAAAGAGAGCGGCAACGATGGCGGCGGATTTCTCCTGACGCGCAGTAATCCGTACTGCCGGGTCCTGGCCGCGTACGGCCTCCTCGGCGGCCCACAGTGGGGCCATCTGCGCCACCGTCTGCGAGGCGATAACGGAGGAGCCTGCGGCATGCAGTTCGTAGAACTTGCGCCGCACGTGCGACCAGCACGCCGCCAGCATCACGCCGTCATTGCCCCGATCGGATCGGGCCAGCCGGTTATAGGCGGCGTATCCGTCGACTTGCAGGATGCCGCGATAGCCGTCCAGATGACGGGCAACACATTCGCCGGCGCGGCTGTCCTCGAAGCGATAGACAACAATGGGCGGTCCACTGCCGCCAAAGGGCCGATCAT
>NZ_JAMYVA010000046.1:0-45897 GCF_040323505.1 Mesorhizobium sp. M0040 | reverse complement strand
GGCATTTTTCCTTGTGTGGGGGGTTGGCGCCATGGCCTGGTGCTCCCCCTCGAAACACCACCTGCGGGGCTCGGTGCGGGCGGGGGCTTCTCTGTCGACCTGTGCGCAGCTTAGCGCATGATCATGCGCTGTTTCTCGCGATTTTGCGCATAGCTGGCCTTGTCATAGGGGGCCTGCGCCTCAAGCTGCTCCTTGGTGAAGTTCGTGTAGAGATAGCGCTTGCCGTTCTTGTCGGTCATGAATTTCAGGTTGTCCATGCCGACCGCCACCTCCTTCTCGCCGATGCCAAGGAAGCCGCCGACGTCGATGATGACTGCGTCGACCTTCTTGTCGCCGCCCAGCACGATATCGCCGATCTCGCCGACGTTGACATCGTTGGCGCCGTAAACGGTTGTTCCAACCAGATCCTCGGCCCGGATTTCGCCCATCGGCATTTCGGTTAGCATCGACTTGTCGATCGACCCGGTCTTGGTCTGGTCGGCCGTGGAATTAGCCGGAGGCGCCGCTGCCGGAGCATTTTGAGCCGTCTTACTGGCCTGGTCAGTGTTGTTGGTCGTCGCAGTGTTATCGGTCGTGGCAGTGTTGCTGGCCGTCACAGTAGGCGTGACGACGGCTGGCGCATAAGCCGCGGCATCGTTCGACGCTGTGGTCGCCGGGGCCGGATCATAGGGCTTGCGGTCGAAATCCGGCTGCGCCGTCAGCTCTTCCCTGGTGGTTTGGGCAACCAGCCAGCGATCGCCGTTCCTCTCGGCCCACTGCGCCTTGTCGAAGTCATAGGCGACGTTCTTTTCACCTATGCCGAGGAAGCCGCCGACACCGATGACCAGCGATTGCGCCTTGGCTTCCTTGTTGATGACGATGTCGTTTACGTCGCCGATGTTCTGGGCGTCGTCGCCGGTACCGTTGTAGACGGTCTCGCCGATGATATTGGTGGCAAGATTGCCTTCCGCGCGCTTCACGACCGGAGCGGGGTTGTTACCGGCCGGCGCCGCCGGGGCGTTCTGCGCCGTATCGGTGGAGGTCGACGGAGCGGCAGGAGCCGTAGCCGTGGTGTCTGTCGCCGCAGGCGCCGGATCATAGGGCTTGCGGTCGAAATCCGGATGACCCGTCAGCTCATCCTTCGTCGTTTGCGCTATCAGCCAGCGATCGCCATTTCTTTCGGCCCATTGCATCTTGCTGTAGTCGAAGGCGACGTTCTTGGTCCCAATGCCGAGGAACCCGCCGACGCCGATGACGATGGATTTTACCTGGCCGCGTTCGTCGAAGACGACATCGGTGACCTTGCCGATATTCTCTGCATTGTCGCCGGTGCCGTTATAAACCGACTCGCCGATGATATTGGTGACAAGGCTGCCCTCGGCGCGTTGCACCGGAGCGGCTGGAGCGGAATTCTCTACGGCGGGTGCTTGCGCCGGCGCCGGGGTCGTCGCCGATTGCGCAAATGCACCCGTCGCAATCAATGTTGCGACTGCTGTCGTGGTTAAAAGGGTGCGGATCATCTTAGTGTCTCCTCGTCGGTGATTTCGTGCACGCCGTGCCCGCATAGCGTCGCTGCGGGCGCAGCGTCTTCTGCATGTTCACAACGTTGTGACCACACTGTTGTTCCGAAAAAAGCCGTGGCGCACCCGGTGCCATGTCGAAGGTTCTCGGATTCGCCACGCTGGTCGAAAGGAACATTTTCTCGGCCGCCCCGTTCCACTCCCGGCTGGGACCCCGTCCCGGCCGGATAGGTGCTGGAAAAATGGAGCGGCCATGCGGTTTGCAGCGGTGCTGAACAAGGACGGCGGCACCCTGCGCACCATCGATCTTGAGGCCTTCGCCGGCCGGATCCGCGGTACGCTTGAGGCTGCTGGTCACTCGATCGATATCGACATCGCCGCCGGCAAGGATATCGTCGCCACGCTGGACGACATAGCTTCCAGGCGCGGCATCGACGTCGTGCTGGCGGGCGGCGGCGACGGCACCATCTCAGCCGCGGCAGCCCGTTTGATGAATGGGGAGAAGGCGCTGGCAATTCTGCCGGCTGGCACAATGAACCTTTTTGCGCGCGGCCTCGGCATTCCGCAGACCCTTGATGCGGCACTGAAATCGTTTGCCGACGGCGAGGTGATGGCAATTGACATTGCAACAGCCAACGGCCGGCCTTTCGTGCATCAATTCTCGATCGGCATGCACGCCAGGATGGTGCAACTGCGCCAGAAGATGGAATTCGGCTCGCGGTTGGGGAAGATGCGCGCCTCGGTGCGAGCCGCTTGGGCGACGATCAACAATCCACCGGCGATGAACGTAACGCTGACGATCGGCGAGGCCGAGATCAGAACCCGGATCACCGGTATCGGCATCACCAACAATCTGTTTGGCGAGGGCCACCTGCCCTATGCCGATAATCCGGCAGGCGGCGTGCTGGGCATCTATGTCACCGTGGCGCGGCGGCGCGGCGAATTGATCAGGTTCCTCTTTGACGTCGCCCGTGGGAAATGGCGCGGCAACGAGCATGTCGAAATTCATCAGGCAAACCGCGCCGTTTTGACAATCCATTCGAGGAACAGGAAAGTTCAGGCAGTCATGGACGGCGAACTGGTAAAGCTCGATCGCGAGACGACCGTCGAAATCCATCCGCGCGCGTTGAATGTTCTCGTCCCTGCGCGCGCCGCCGAGGCAAAGGTTGCCTGACGTGGGATGCGTGATGTGGGGTGGTGTGATGCAAACTGGGGCGAGCGATGGAGAGAACCTAGCCGCTGGGCGTGTTGCCCTGTTCGGTCTTCGGCGTCTCGATCATCCAGCCGTAGATTTCGGCGACGCCCCAGGCGATAAAAGCCAGCAACAGCGCGGCGATCAGGATACGAAGGACATGCCGACCCCGCCGCCCTTGACGGGCTTTGTTTTCAGGAATGGTTTTTGGCATTGTCTGGCTCCATATTTGGCGCCGGCAGGCGTAACTGGCGGGGCGTTGGCTGGTAACGGTCCCCCGCCGCGAAAGTTCCGGCTCTGCAAGGCGGCAGACGGGCCGGTTGGCCTGACCAATCAGCGGAGCCGGCCACCGGGGGCATAGTGGACGACAATAGCCAGAACACGCCGGGCCTGCCGGCCGATATTCGCCGTGTGGTGGGCGCCGCGGACCGTCTTGCCGTGCTGCACGGCCTCGACACGCTGGACGGGGCTGCCGACCCTGATTTCGATCGTATCGGCGGTCTTGCCGCTTCGGCGATGCAAACGCCTGTCGCACTGATCACGCTGGTCGATGCCGAGCGGCAGTGGTTCAAGTCCTGTATCGGCCTCGACGAGACCGAAACCGCAACCGAGACATCGTTCTGCGCCTATACCATCGCAGCCGGCAACGTGCCGATGGTGGTGGCCGACACGGCGGCGGATCCGCGGTTCAAAGCCAATCCGCTGGTCACCGGCGAGCATCATATCCGCTTTTACGCAGGCGTGCCCATCGTAATCGACGGCGCGCTGATCGGCACGCTGTGCGTGCTCGACCGGAAGCCGCACGCACGTCCCTCCTCTGTCCAGCTCGACCAGCTGTCGGCGCTGGCCGGCCTTGCCGCCAGCCTGTTCACGCTGAAGGATGCAACCCGCAGTGCGGCGATTGCCAAGGCAGCACTGGTTCGAGAGGAAAAGCGGCGCGCCATCGCGCTCGACGCGGCTTCGCTTGCCAGCTGGGCATGGGATATCCGCAGCGATATGATCGACTGCGACGTCCTGCTGTCCGAATTGTTCAACCTGCCGAAGTCGAACAGGCTGAGGGCGCGCGACATCCTGATCGCCATCGACCCGCGCGACGTTCACCAGACCGAAACACGCTTTCGCGACGCGCTGACCGGCAGCGACGATTATTTTGGCGAATACCGTGTCAAAGGCCTCGATCCGCCGCGATGGATCGCAACGCGCGGCCGCGTCATAGAGCGCGACGGCGAGGGCAAGCCAACGCTGATCTTCGGCGTCAACTACGACATTACCGAACGCAAACTTGGCGACGAACGTCAACGGCTGTTGCTGCGCGAGCTCAATCACCGCGTCAAGAACACTTTGGCAACCGTACAGGCGCTGGCGACGCAGACCGTTCGCCATGCCCGCCAGCCAAGCGAATTCCTCCAAGCCTTCAGCGCCAGGCTGCAGGCACTGGGCGTTGCGCACAGCCTGCTGTCGGACCGCGAGTGGCGCGGTATCGGCATCCGCGAGCTGGTGGAGATCGAGCTAAAGCCGTTCCAGGCCGCCGGACAATCGCGCATGGCGATCTCCGGCGCCGATGTCCTGCTGTCACCCGACCAGGCAGTCGGGCTCGGGCTGATCCTGCATGAACTGGCAAGCAACGCACTGCAATACGGGTCGCTCTCGGTTTCCTCCGGAAAGGTCGATCTCGATTGGAGGGTACAAGGCAGGAAGGGCGCACGGCGTCTGTTGCTGGCCTGGCGTGAAAGCGGCGGCCCGCGGGTTGCGCCGCCCAAACGCCATGGCTTCGGCTCGATCCTGATCCGCCGCAGCCTGGCCAAGGTCATTTCCAGCGAGGTGACCCATGAATTCCGGCCGGAAGGCGTGGTCGCCGAAATATCGATTCCGCTCGAAGATTTGTGACGCCAGCATTTTGCGACCGGCGCCAGAATCGTTTGCCCCGAACTATCCCTCCGAACTATTCCCGTTTGCCGATATCCGGATCATCGGAGCCGCGCTTCACGTTCTCGCGGTAGATAGCGTAGGCGGCGAGTGCTATCGCCGGGCCGAGAATCGCGCCCAGTCCGGCCTTCCCCGGGCCACCTTTGCCCTTGAGCAGCGCCGGCAGCACGGCGAGTACCGCAGTGATGCCGATAGCCTTCATGTCGGCGTTGCGTCGCTTCGCCCGGCGCCTGGCGCGCGAGCCGGCCGACATCCGGTAGACGAGCAGGATGAGACCGGCGATTGCCAGAAAGCCGATCCCGAAGCTCAGGGAAGCTGCCATCGGCCCATAGCGGGCCGCCGTCCAGATATAGGCCGCCCCGACGAGGAAGCCGAGGCCGCACAGCGCCGCGAGCGCTGCGATCGAATAGACAATCGCAGCGACGCGTGCGCGTTGCACCGCCGCAATGGTTTCGCCCGAGGCGAGGCCCGAGATCAGCGATGCAAGCATTCCCATGCGTGCAGAACTAACGGCGCGCGAGAAGAGCGAAGAGGAATCCGACGCCTGCGGCGATCGCCAGCGAAGTCACCGGTTTTTCGCGCATATGCGCTATCATCTGCGCCTCGATGTCCCTGGCGTTGCTGCGCAGGCTGTCGAAGGCTGCCTCGCCCTGGGTTCGCAACTGCTCGACGCTTTCGGCGGCGGCTCGCCGTGCTGCCCCGTAGCCATGTTCGCCAGTTTTGGCCAACAGCTTGGTAAGTTGGTCGATGTCGGCCTTCAATTGTGCGATGTCGGCCTCAATATCGGAATTCGTGCGGGCTTCGTTCGCGGCCTTTCCTGCGGCAGTTGCCATTGCTTCACTCTCCATGCTTTTGCTCGGTCGAAACGCCCGACAGACCCCAAGGTTCCGGCACGAACCTCTTCTAACCCTATCTCCGGCAGCGCGCGTTGCAAATGCCTTGCACGGGCCGAGGCCGACGCATCCGCGCCGGCACGTCTTTTTTAAATGACAGCATGCCAAATACCGATCATGACTTCCCCCGTTTCACGTTAGAGACGCATTTAAGGAGATATTGCTGCGTGCGCGCATCACTTGACGGTTTGCGGATTCTTATCCTGGAAGATGAGTTCCTGATTGCCATGGATATCGAGCAGCTTTGCCGCGACTACGGCGCGCTCAATGTGGTCATCGCCCGTGAGCTGACTGAGATCGAACAGCAAGACGTTGCCGCGCAGTTCGATGTGGCCATCGTCGACCTCATGCTGAGCGGCGTTTCGACGCTCCAATTTGCTTCGCGGCTGCGTGAAGCGGGCATCCCGTTCGTCTTCGCCTCGGGCTATTCAGATACCGACGAGATCAAGAAATCCTTTCCCGGCGTCAGGCTGGTCACCAAGCCCTATTCGGGAGACGATCTCGTCGAGGCAGTGGTAACGGCCTGCAGGCGCACGCCTCTTCGCTGAGGCGCGGAGCGGTTCGAACACGCCGGCGCTTCACGCAGCCGTCGACCCGGTTACCTGAGCCGAAATTGCGTCCGGGCCATACTCGTCTTCACCGGAGATCTTCAGGATTTCCTGCAGCCGTGTGCGGGCGCGGCTGACGCGGCTCTTGATCGTTCCGACGGCGCAGCCGCAGATCTCGGCCGCTTCCTCGTAGGAGAAGCCCGACGCGCCGATGAGGATAATGGCTTCGCGCTGGTCTTCTGGCAGCAATTCGAGCGCGCCGCGAAAGTCTTCGAGGTCAAGCTGGCCGTGCTGGGCCGGGTGAACGGCAAGCCTAGCCGTCATGACGCCATCGCTGTCCTGCACCTCGCGGCCGCGCTTGCGCATCTGCGAATAGAATTCGTTGCGCAAGATCGTGAACAGCCATGCCTTCAGGTTGGTGCCGGGCTGGAAGCTTTCATGCTTGTCCCAGGCCTTGACCAATGTTTCCTGCACCAGGTCGTCGGCCTTGTCGGCGTTTTGCGTCAGCGACACGGCAAAAGCCCGCAGGCTCGGGATCGAGCCGAGCAAGTCGGTCTTAAAGCCCTGGGAGACGGCCGCCATGCCTCAGTCCTTCTTTTGTACAGGTTCGGCCTTTTCCAACTGGCTGAGCAGTTGGGCGAAGCGATCCGGCACATTGTCGGAGACCAGCTCGTCATAGTATTGTTTGAGTTTGCGGCCGATTTCCGAGTTCGGCCCAAGCGGGTCGCGGGAAGCAGCCCGGCGCCCGTTGCCAACGCCACCCATGGTAGCTTTCGTCATGTTCTTCATTTCGCCCTTTTGTCCCAGCCTTAAGCCGCCCTTCAACACATAACGCAATGCAAGCGGCAGCCTCGTCTGGTTGCCCAACCCGCCCTTAAACGCCAGCCTCACATATTAGTTCCGCACGATTGGAACCTTTTTCAAGGAGCCAGCGTTTCAATTGCTGGGCTTGCAAACCGTTTTTAGCTGTAACATGCAATCACGTCATATGAGGGAGACGTCCACTATGAGCCTATCAGCAACCATCGCTCCGCACCTGCCGTTCCTGCGCCGCTTCTCGCGCGCCGTATCCGGATCGCAAGAGAGCGGCGACGCGCTGGTCGCCGCAATGCTCGAGGCCATCATTGCCGATGTCGACATCTTTCCGGACGCATCGAACGACCGCATCGCGCTCTACAAGGTCTTTGCCAAGCTCTTCACCTCGGTGGCCATTCGCGTTCCGCAGGAGCATGCCCAGTCGGCATGGGAACAGCGCGCCGCGGCCAATCTGAATGCAATTGCGCCTCGTCCCCGCCAAGCCTTTCTGCTGGTGGCGGTCGAAGGCTTCAGCGAAGACGAGGCGGCGGAGATTCTCGACGTCGACGAACAGGAATTCTCCGAACTCCTCGCGCAGGCGAGCAACGAGATCTCCCGTCAGGTGGCAACCGACGTGCTGATCATCGAGGATGAGCCGCTGATCGCCATGGATATCGAGGAAATGGTCGAAAGCCTCGGCCACCGCGTCGTCGGAACGGCGCGCACCCACGCCGAGGCGGTGGCGATGTTCGGCAAGGCGCGGCCAAAGATGGTGCTTGCCGATATCCAGCTTGCCGACGGAAGTTCGGGCATAGCGGCCGTGAATGAGATCCTGTCGTCGACCTCGGTACCGGTGATCTTCATCACCGCCTTTCCCGAGCGCCTGCTCACCGGCGAGCGGCCGGAACCGGCTTTCCTGGTTACCAAGCCGTTCAATCCGGACATGGTCAAGGCTCTTATCAGCCAGGCCCTGTTCTTTGACCGGCACGCGAAAGCCGCGGCATGAAACAGCCGGCGGCCGAACTGCGGCCGCCGGGATAGCCACTCCCTTGGATCAGATGGGGCGTGACGCCGGCTCAACTCACTGGCAACCAACTGGGGCAACCAACTGGACCTTTCCACACACCGCGGCAATTCGGGCCCTGAAGATTTTCAGCATCGTCTTTTTCGGAAAATGGTGGAACAAACGGAGGCGAATCACGTTTTCACCGCAGCATTGGAAGGAGATCGATCATGCTTTACTGGGCGCTCGTATTTCTCGTCGTGGCGATCATCGCCGGTGCGCTTGGTTTCGGCGGCATCGCTGGCACCTCGGCCGGCATAGCGCAGATATTGTTCTTCATCTTTCTCGCCTTCCTGATCATATCGCTTATTGCCGGCCTGATCAGACGAGCGTGAATGCCAAGCGGCCATTCAAGCGAACACTGGAAGCCGCACCCCTCAAACGGTTTCCAGCCACCGCCGGGCAGTGTCCTCCAACGGGATGCCGCTCGGCGGACCGCTTTTTAAGGCTTGATACGAAGCTCCTCCTTTTGGAACCCATTTTTCCGCGAACCGTTCAGCCCGACATGGGTTGAGCAAATTGACCGATGCGTTCCAGAGTCGGAAAAATGAAAGACCGCGGCCAGAGTGATGAGATCATCGCTTTGCATCCTGCCGAAAGCGGGATGCAGCTTGGCCGGGCCCTTCTCCATGCACTGCACAATGCCGGGATTTCCGTCCTGTACCAGGATCGCGAGATGAAGACGGTGTGGGCGCGCAACATGCGCGCGCCCTGGACTTCCGATGCCTCCGACAACAACGGCATCTTGCCGCCGGCGCAGGCGGAGCGTATCGGCGCCGCCAAGCACGACGTCATCGTATCCGGCAATCCTCAACATCTTGAACTCAGCGTGCCGGCCGATGACGGCGCCCGCTGGTTTCAGGTGTGGATAGACGCCGACCGCAGCGAGACCGGCGCGGTGCAGGGCGTCGTGACCACCATGGTCGAAACAACCGAGCAGAAACGCCGGGAGCAGACGTTGAAGGCGCTGCTGCGCGAAGTCAGTCATCGCTCCAAGAACCTTTTGGCCATCATCCAGAGCATCGCCACCCAGACGGGCCGTTATTCCGGCAGCATTGACGATTTCCTGACGCGCTTCCGGGGCCGATTGCAGTCGCTGGCCTCCTCGCAGGATTTGGTTACGTCATCCAACTGGCGGGGAGCGGCGCTGCGCGAGCTGGTTTCCGGTCAGGTCGGCAGGTACGGCGCGGATCCCTTGCACAGCCTACGCTTCCGCGGCGCAAATCCATATCTCAACCCCAATGCCGCCTTGCACATCGGCTTGGCCATGCATGAGCTCGCCGTCAATTCGGTCAGCTATGGCGCGCTGTCGCGCAGCGACGGTTTCGTCGAGGTGACGGCCGATCTGACGGCAGCTTCCGCTGGCGAGCCTGCGCTGTCGCTGACATGGGCCGAAGTGATCGGAGCCAACGACAATCAGCGCAGTGAGAAGCGTTTTGGCAGCGTCGCGCTCGAACGCGTCGTGCCCACTTCATTGAATGGAACGGCGACACTTGAGATCACCGGGAACCGCCTCGAATACCGCCTTGTCGTTCCTCACGGCAATTTCGAGACGGATTAACGAGCGGCGGTCGCCGCGCGAAGGCTTGCTGCGCATCGCCATCTTTAACCGACTGTTCACCATAAAGTCCGATCCTGTCCGAACGTGCCGATCCACCGGATTGAGTTTGGCACAAAATGAAGGGAATGGGCCTTGACGGCTGCCGACTTGAACAGACTGGAACAGGCCGCTCGCGTCTCGATGGGCGGTTTTCAGGATCCCGACGCGTCCGCAGCGCCCGCGCCTCGTGCTTCGCCCCTCCGCTTCGCCGCCGTCGCGCTTATGGCCGCGATCGTCCTGACCGCCGCGTCCCAACTGATCTGAATCGAACTCGCCTCTGCTTGATCGCTTTGAAACCACTGCCCGAGTGCTCGGCCGTGCCCGTTCGCGGTCACCGACCTGCAGGGCCAGGCCCAACATGTCGTCGCCAGATGCCTTGCCGTCGATCCGGCGCTCGAGGACGACCATGACAGGATCGTCTGGAACGTGCGTCCCAGCGGCACGCTCGATGCGTCCTTGGAGATTTCCGGGTTCGTGGTAGCATCGAACGGCGCACGTCCCGAAAAAGACTATCTTAATCAACAATGAAATCGTGCGGGCAAAGGCCGTACTTTCATGCTAAATGGCGGCTGGAGCTTATTAAAGTGAGGACAAAAGTGAGGATGACTCCATGCGGAAGATGATTATTGCCATGGTTGCCGTGGTTGCGGTCAGCGGCTGCACCACCACGGAAGAGAACGTGGGTATCGGCACTGTGGGCGGCGCGCTCATTGGTGGCGCTGTCGGCGGCGGCAAGGGCGCTTTGATCGGCGCCGGCGCTGGTGCGATTGGCGGTCTGCTCGTTCGCCGTCTGCAAAATGGCTACTGCCAATACAGAGATCGTCACGGCCGGATTTACACAGCTCGCTGCAACTAGTTTCGAGCTCCAGGCGAACAGCAAACGCGGAGGCAGGCCACCTGTCTCCGCGTTTGCCCTTTAAAGCGCTGTTGCGACGCGGCCCACGAGACGGGGTTTCAGCCCGGCAGCGGAACCTTGATTTCCACGTTCAAGCCATCTTCGCGAAAATCGCGCCTGATTGTGCCACGCAATTCGCGCGTGACATTGAGATCGATCAGTCGGGTGCCAAAACCGCTCTTTGCCGGTCTCTCGAGCTTCTTCTGACCGGCCTCGCGCCAGTTGAGAGCCAATGTCCGGGTGCCGCTACGGGCTTCGAGCGACCAGTCGACCTTCAGCGCACCGACTGAATTGCCGGCTTCGCCATGCTTCAGCGCATTCGTCGCCAGTTCGTGAAAGACGAGGCCGAGTGCCTGCGTCGTCTTTTCATCGAGAAGAACCTGCGGTCCCGACAGCAGCCCTTCAGGAAGCTCACTGCCGAACACCTGGCCTAGTTCGATGCGCAGCAGGTCGCCGAGATCGGCTTTCTGCCAGCGTGAGCGCGTCAGCATGTCCTGGGAAGCCGCCATCGCCTGCAGCCGGGCCGAGAAAGAAGCCGAGAATTCCTGGACGTCGGTGGTGTGCGATGCTGTCTGGCGCGCGATTGCCAGCACCCGCGTGATCGAGTTCTTGATGCGATGCTTCATCTCCTGCAGCATCAGGTCTTTTTCCAGCAGGCTCTTTTCGGTCGTTTCGTGAAGCAGCGAGACCGCCTCATAGGCCCGCTCCTGATAGCGGGCCACCAGCGCGATGGCGCCCGCAAGCAGCAGTCCGAACAATCCGAGCATCACCGGGATGGCGCGCGAGGAAGGTTGCGAGAAAGCACTTGTCGGCCTGAACAGGACGACCCACGGCCGGCCGGCGACGGTGATCTTGCGGGTGACCAGCAGCCTGTCGCCGAGGCTCGAAACAGGCGGCGTTTCCGATTGGAACAGCAGGTTGTCGCTGTCCACCGTGCCGTCATAGATCTCGGTGTTGACCGGCAGCAATGGTGCCCGGCTGAGCGCAGCCTGGAACAGATCACGGGCGCGGAAGGCCGCATAAAGAAAGCCGGCAGTCGAGGATCTCGTCGCGTTCACGGCGTCCGGCGCGGTTTCGACATTGAGCCGGACGAAGACGAGGAACCCGGTAAAGGTCTGCGCGGCACCCGTATCCTTGCCGAACTGCACGAGCCCGCTGGCGTGCTGCTGGTCGTCGGCCATCGCCTTTTCGATCGCCTCGCGCCGCGCCGGCCCGGTGAACATGTCGTAGCCGATGCTGGATTTGTTGGACGGATCCAGCGGTTCGAACAGCACGATGGGCGTACGCCACGGTAAGTTCGTGTCGGGATAGATCGGATGGCTTGCGCCGTGATCGTGCAGGATGTCGCGCTCGACCGCCGCCTCGTTGCCAGTTCTCGCCAGGCGGAGGAAACCGATACCGCGCAGGCCGGCGAAATTATTGTCGATGTCGAGCGCGTTGAAGAAAGCCTTGAACTCGCCCTGCGAGATACCGCCATTGCGTGCGTCGAACAGCGCCCGGGTCGAACGCAGCAGCGACAGGTCCAGGTCGATGCGGCTTTCGATCCGGTTAAGCGCGTCGTCTGCCGTCGCCTCGAATTTAATGCGGGCCGCCTCCTGGGTGGCAAAATAGGCAAAACCCGCCATCGTCAGGCTGATCAGCGCGACGGCGATAAAAGCGACGGTCGGAAAAAGCTTCTTCAATTGCTGATACGTCCCGTGGACGGTTCGGCATCTTTATGGGCAAGTCCCGACGCCAACACAATGGCGAGGCCAAAGCATGGTGACGGCTGGCACATTTTGGCGGCTTGTGATTAGCCGGCTAATTCTCGTTCATGCGGCGATCTTCAGCGCGCCCGGCCCCGGAATGGCGCCGGGTGGGCACTTGCCGAGGATGATCATGCCGAGCACCTCGTCCTGGGTGACGTCGGTTGTGCGCGCCGTTCCGACAACCCGACCGTTCTTCATGACGCAGACACGGTCGGCAAGCTCGAACACGTCGTGAATATCATGGCTGATCAGGAAGATGCCGATGCCGTCGGCCTTGAGCTGCCTGACCAGTTCGCCGACCTGCGCCGTCTCTTGCGGCCCGAGTGCCGCCGTCGGCTCGTCCATGATCAGGATGCGAGCATTGAACAGGATGGCGCGGGCGATCGCCACCGACTGCCGCTGGCCGCCCGAAAGCTTTACCACCGGCTCCTTGAAGCGTTGGAAACGCGGATTGAGCCTGCCCATCACCTTGCGCGCCTCGGCCTCCATGGCGACGTCGTCGAGCGTACCCCAGCCGGTCATCAGCTCGCGGCCGAGAAACAGGTTGGCGGCCGCATCGACATTGTCGGCCAGCGCCAGCGTCTGGTAGATCGTCTCGATGCCGTACTTCTTGGCGTCGCGGGGATTGGAGATCGAAGCCTCCTCGCCGTTGACGAAAATCTGGCCCGCATCGCGCTTGTAGGCGCCGGACAGGATTTTTATCAACGTCGATTTGCCGGCACCGTTGTGACCGAGCAAAGCCATCACCTCGCCCGGGAAAAGGTCGACAGAGGCATCGTCGACGGCGCGAATGCCGCCGAAAGCGATGGAGATGTTGCGCATGTCGATCAGCGGCGTGGGAGCGGTTTTGTCTGCCATGCTCGTCCTTCCTCCCTATAGATCCTGCTTGAGCATCAAGTTGTACGAAAACCGGTTTCCACCTTGCGGGATCATGCTCAGACCCGTTTGCGATAGACGGTATCGAGCCACACCGCGACCACCAGCACGGCTCCGACAACGATGCTCTGCAGCGGCGAATCGATGCCGAGCAGCACCATGCCGGACTGCAGCGACTGCATCAAAAGCGCGCCGAGCATGGCGCCGAGCACTGTGCCGGAGCCGCCAGCGAGCGACGTGCCGCCGATCACCGCCGCCGCGATGACCAGGAGCTCGTCCAGCGTGCCCAGCGCATTGGTCGACGAGTTCTGCCTGGCTGACGAGATCGCTGCGGCGATCGTCGCCAGCACGCCCATGATCATGAACACCTTCATGGTCACCCAGCGCGTGTTGATACCGGCAAGGTTGGCTGCTTCCGGATTGCCGCCGATGGCGAAGACATAGCGGCCGAAACGGGTACGCTTGGCGATGAAGGTCATGATCAGCCCTACGGCTACAGCCATCAGCACGGGTATGGCGATGCCATGGGCGATGAACAGCCCGCCTTCGGGAACGGTTATATTGTTGGCCGCCGCATATCTGTTCACGATGCCGACCGGCCAAGGATAGGAATTGGCAAGCCATATGGCGCCCGTGATGACAAGGCAAGTGACGGCCCCGAGGAACGTCTCGGCCCAGATCGGGCGTAACGGGAAGCGGAACCGCTTGCGCTGCACCCGCCCGTTGAGCAGCATGAACACAACCGCCAGGCACGCGACAATTCCGACGATCCAGCTCCATCGCGCACCGATCGAACCCGTCGGTCCGCCGCCCATCAGCTGGAAAGTGGCATCAAGCGGCGCAATCGTCTGCCCACTGGCGACCCACCATGCGGCACCCCGCCAGACCAGAAGGCCGCCCAGCGTCACGATGAAGGCCGGCACCTCGAGATAAGCGATGATGTATCCCTGGAACGCTCCGATCAGAAGGCCAAGCGCCAGGCCGATGGCCAGCGCCAGGATCCAGATCCAGGGGTTGCCTAATTGCAGACCGACCATTCGCACCAGGAAATGCACCTGCGCAAAACCCATGACCACGCCGATCAGGCCTTCGGCGGAGCCGACCGACAGGTCGATATTGCGCATGACGATAACCAGCACCATTCCGGCGGCCATTATGGCCACGGCCGAAGTCTGTACCGACAGGTTCCAGAGATTGCGTGGCGTCAGGAAGGTCCGGCTGTCGAAGTCGAACGGATTGACGCCGAGCCGTACGCTAGAAATGACATGCAGGCCGACCCAGATGACCAGCAGCGCGCCGACCATGCCGAGCATGCGCGTGTCGAGTTCGGTTGCCTTGAGAAATCGGGCAACGATGCCGAGCTCGGATTCCCGTGCCCGGTCTGCCGTGCTGTCGACCGGCGTGTTGGACGTCGTGTCGGTCATGATGTTTCTCCCGCCGGGTTGCCGTCTGCCGCGGATGCCGGAAGCAGCCTAGAAGTTATCCGCCGGAAGCGGAAAAACAACTCTTGTTGAAAAAACGCCGCGGCGAGCGGCCGCGGCGTTCGGACTTCTCGGAAACGTCGGCTCAGTTGCAGACTGCAACAGTGCCAGCCGTCACGCCGGCGCAGACCTCTTCTTTCTTGATCCAGCCGGCGTCGATGACGACGTTGAGGTTGTCCTTGGTGATGGCGACCGGGGTCAGGAACAGCGACTTGACGGTATTGCCGCCGGGCGTGGTGAAATCCTTCACGCGGGCAATGTCGGTCATCTGCTTGCCGTCGGCCAGTTGCGAGGCGATCTCGGCGGCATTCTTGCCGAGCTCGCGCGCATCCTTCCACACCGACACGGTCTGTGTGCCGAGCGCGATGCGGTTCAGCGCGGCGTGGTCGCCGTCCTGGCCCGAAACCGGAACCGATCCGGCCAGCCCTTGCGCTGTCAGCGCGGCGACGACGCCGCCGGCAGTGCCGTCATTAGCGGCGACCACGGCATCGACCTTGTTGTCGTTGGCGGTCAGGAACTGTTCCATGTTCTTCTGAGCGTTGGCCGGCAGCCAGCCGTCCGTATAGGCCTCGCCGACATTCTTGATCTTGCTGCCGTCGATGGCCTCCTTCAGCACCTCCATCGAACCGGCAAACAGGAAATCGGCATTCGGATCGGAACCCGAACCCTTGATGAAGACGTAGTTGCCTTCCGGCTTCACCTTGAAGACTTCGCGGGCCTGCATGCGGCCGACTTCCTTGTTGTCGAAGGTCAGATAGAACACGTCCTTGTTCTCGATCAGCCGGTCATAGCCGACGACCGGGATGCCTTCGTCCAGTGCCTTCTGCACGGCCGGCCCGATGGCCGAGGCGTCCTGCGCCAGGATGATCAGTGCGCTGGCGCCCTGCGAGATCAGGCTCTCGACGTCGGTGAGCTGCTTGCCGGGGTTGGACTGTGCGTCGGCGGAAATATACTTGTCGCCTGCGGCCTCGATGGCCGCCTTCATTGCGGCCTCGTCGGTCTTCCAGCGCTCTTCCTGGAAGTTCGACCAGGAAACGCCGATGACCTTGTCTTTAGCCTGCGCCACCGACGCCAGCGCCAGCGTCATGGCGACACCCGCCAGAATGGCGGTCGTGAATTTCTTCATCATATCCTCCCTGCGCCGCGTACGGCGTGACCAATTGGCTCAAAGACCAGCTTAGAAGCTCTAATTTTTTCGAGCCTCGAAAAAATACTGGCCCGATCTCCGGCTGCTGTCAACATCGATTCTGATGGATTTTGATGACTCTGCGAGTTTTTTCGAGCGTCGGAATAAACGATGACAGCGCCACCTGCATCTGACACTATTTGCCTGCATCCGACACTATTTGTCGGACATTACCGACGGCTTCCGGTTCATGAGCGGCCGCGGCAACCGGGAGGAAAGCAAAACAATGTCGGTCGGAATCCGCCATGACGATTTGCGCCGGCGCAACCGGGCGATGGTGATCTCGGCGGTGCGCCGGGCCGGCCAGCCATCGCGTACTGAGATCGCAGCTACCACCGGCCTCAGTCATTCGACCATATCGGCGATCTCTTCCGACCTGATACGGGAAGGCATCCTCGCCGAGAGCAAGGCAAGTGAGCCCGTTTCGTTGAAACGCGGTCGTCCGCAGGTCGGCCTCGCCCTCAACCCGGAAGCGGCGGCGGTGTTGACCGTGGTGTTGTCGCTGAATTTCCTGTCGGCCGCCATTATCGACTATACGGGACAGGTGGTCGCCGAGGAACAGCGCCGGCTGGACACGCTGACCATGCCGCGCGACGAGCTGATCCGTGAATGCATGGCCATCGTCCGGCGCCGGCTACAGGATCCAGACCTTGACGTCCGCTGTGTCGCCCGCATCGCCCTGGCGATTCAGGGCATTACCGACTCCCCTGCACGCGCCATGCTGTGGTCGCCGATCACGCCGCAGACCGACATCGCCTTTGCCGACATGCTGGAGGACGAATTCGGCATCCCGGCAACGGTGGAGAACGACTGCAACATGATGGCGGTGGCTTTGCGCTGGCGCAATCCGGATCGGTATCGCGACGATTTCATCGCCATCCTGCTTTCGCATGGCATCGGCATGGGGCTGGTGCTGAAGGGCGAACTGTTCACCGGGACGCATTCCTCGGGCGGCGAATTTGGCCACATGATCCATCGTCCGGGCGGCGCGCTCTGCCGTTGCGGGCGGCGCGGCTGCATCGAGGCCTATGCCGGCAACTACGCCATCTGGCGCAACGCCAGGCAGATGAGCGACGACAGCGAACCGGTCGCCGACGTCAGCGACGCCGACATGCGAGCACTGGCGGCCCGGGCGCGCGAGAAAGATGGGCCGGAACGCGAGGCCTACCGCAAGGCCGGCGAGGCGCTGGGTTTCGGTCTCGGCTCGCTGTTCGCGCTGATCGATCCGGCACCGGTCGCGATGGTCGGCGCCAGTGCCGCCGCCTTCGATCTGATCGAGCCGGCCTTGCGGAAGGCAATCGCCCAGACCGCCGGCGGCCAGCATTCAGGCTCGATCTCCTTCGATACAGAGCCGAACGAATTGCCGCTGATCCGCGAAGGCTGCGCGATGCGGGCGTTAAGCTTCGTCGACCAGGAGATTTTCGCGCCGGGCGCGCAAATGAGGCCCAGCGTCAGAAAGAACGTAGCCTGACCAGGCGGGTCAATCTTCCCTGATCGCATAGCCGGCACCGCGGATGGTGCGGATGACATCCGGCATCCGGCCGTTGTTGACGGCTTTGCGCAGCCGCCCGACATGCACGTCGACGGTGCGTTCGTCGATGTAGATTGTCTCGCCCCAGACATTATCGAGTAACTGGCTGCGCGAGAAGACACGGCCCGGATGCCGCATCATGAACTCGAGCAGCCGGAATTCGGTCGGCCCGAGCCTGATTTCGCTCTTCTTGCGATAGACCCTGTGCGATTCGCGATCGAGCACGATGTCGCCGACCTTCAGCACGCTGGACAGCACTTCCGGCTTGGCGCGCCGCAGCAGCGCCTTGACCCTGGCCATGAATTCCGGTGTCGAAAACGGTTTGACCAGATAGTCGTCGGCGCCGGTCGAAAGACCGCGCACCCGGTCGCTCTCCTCGCCGCGCGCGGTCAGCATGATGATCGGCAGCCGCTCGGTTTCGGGGCGCACCCGCAACCGACGACAGAGCTCGATGCCGGAAACCGCTGGTATCATCCAGTCGAGCACCAAAAGGTCGGGCACATTCTCCTGCAAACGGATCTCGGCTTCGTCGCCGCGTGTCACCACCTCGACCTGGTAGCCTTCGGATTCGAGATTGTAGCGGAGCAGCACACCCAACGGCTCCTCGTCCTCCACCACCATTATGCGTGGTGCGATCATCGGCTGGGCACCCCCATCATGTCACCGGTGCGGACATTGTCGTTTCGTCCTGCTTCGGACGATTGACCGGCAATTGCTCGCCGGTCAGCACATAATACGCATTTTCGGCGATGTTGGTGACATGGTCGCCGATCCGCTCCAGATTCTTGGCGCAGAACAGCAGGTGCGTGCAAGCGGTGATGTTGCGCGGATCTTCCATCATGTAGGTCAAGAGCTCGCGGAACACGGACGTGTATTTGACGTCGATGCGCTCGTCGGCGGCACGCAGCTTGGCCAACGCGGCCGCATCGCCTGCAGCATATTCCTCGATGACACCCTGCACCTGGATGAGAACCAGCTGCGCCATCGCGTCGATGGAATGCGACAGGTCCCGCGGCGTGGCGCTGAGGCCGACCGCACTCACGCGCTTGGCGATATTCTTGGCAAGGTCGCCGATGCGTTCGAGGTCGCCCGCCATGCGGATCGCTCCGACCACATGGCGAAGATCGTGGGCCATCGGCTGGCGTTTGGCGATCAGGGTGATGGCGCGGTCGTCCAGTTCGCGTTGACGCGCATCCATGATGGCGTCGTCGGAAACGACGCGTTGCGCCAGCACGTTGTCGGAATTCAACAGGGCCTTGGTCGCCCCGCCGACCATCGAACCGGCGAGGTCGGCCATGTCGCGGATCAGCTTGCTGATCTGCTCGAGATCCTCGTCGAAAGAAGCGACTGTGTGTTCGCCCATGGTCCTGTCCTCATATGCATGATCGGAACGGCTCAGCCGAAGCGGCCGGTGATGTAGTCCTGCGTGCGCTTCTCGCGGGGCGACGTGAAGATCTTCTCGGTCCGGTCGAACTCGACCAGTTCACCCAGATACATGAAGGCGGTCTGGCGCGACACGCGCGCCGCCTGCTGCATGTTGTGGGTGACGATGACGATCGTGTAGTCGGCTTGCAATTCGTCGATCAGTTCCTCGATCTTGGCAGTCGACAGCGGGTCGAGGGCCGAAGCCGGTTCGTCGAGCAGAATGACTTCCGGCTTCACGGCCACGGTGCGGGCGATACAGAGCCGCTGCTGCTGGCCGCCGGACAGGCTCAAGCCGCTGGCGTTGAGCTTGTCCTTGACCTCGCTCCACAGCGCGGCGCGCTTCAACGCCTGTTCGACGCGGCCGTCCATCTCGGACTTGCCGAGGTTCTCGTAGAGCCTGACGCCGAAGGCGATGTTCTCGTAGATCGACATCGGGAACGGCGTCGGCTTCTGGAACACCATGCCGATCTTGGTCCTGAGGAGGTTGAGATCCTGCGACCGGTCGAGAATGTTCTTGCCGTCGAGCAGCACCTGGCCCTCGGCCGTCTGTTTTGGGTAGAGCTCATAGATGCGGTTGAACACACGCAGCAGCGTCGATTTCCCGCAGCCCGAAGGGCCGATGAAGGCCGTGACACTGCGCTCAGGCAGAGACAGGCTGATGTCCTTCAGCGCCTTGCTCTGGCCGTAGTAGAAGTTGAGATTCTTGACCTCGATCTTCGTCTTCTCGGCGACCGTTTCGGCCATCGTCATGTCTGGGGACAACATCTGTGTCATCTGTCCTCTCTGCGTCCGGTAAGGCTGCGGGCGAGGATGCTCAAGCCCAGAACCGTCAGGGTGATTATGAGTGCGCCGGTCCACGCCAGTTGCTGCCATTCCTCGTAAGGGCTGAGAGCGAACTGGAAGATGGTCACCGGCAGGCTGGCCATCGGCGCGTTGATATTGCTGCTCCAGAACTGGTTGTTGAGCGCGGTGAAGAGCAGCGGCGCCGTCTCGCCGGAAATGCGTGCTATCGCCAGCAATATGCCGGTGACGATGCCGGACAATGCGGCGCGGTAGGCGACCGAACGGATCACCACCCAGCGTGGCGCGCCGATCGCGGCACCGGCTTCACGCAACGCGTTCGGCACCAGGTTGAGCATGTCTTCAGTGGTGCGCACGACCACCGGAATGACCAGGATGGCAAGCGCAACGGCGCCGGCAATGGCCGAGAAATGTCCCATTGGCCGCACCATCAGCTCGTAGACAAACAAGCCGATGATGATCGACGGCGCCGACAACAGGATGTCGTTGATGAAGCGGACGACGGTGGTGATGCGCGAAAAGCGTCCATACTCGGCCATGTAGGTTCCCGCCAGCACGCCGATCGGCGTGCCGACGACAACGGCGATGATCGTCATCAGCAGGCTGCCCGCGATGGCATTGAGCAGGCCGCCGGCCTCGCCCGGTGGTGGCGTCATCTCGGTGAAGACCGCGAACGAAAGCCCGGCTGTGCCCTTATAGACCAGTGCGCCGAGGATGAGCGCCAGCCAGGCAAGCCCGATGCCGGCGGCGACGACGCAAAGCGCCATCATCACCGAATTCCTGGCTTTGCGGCGGCTGTGGAGCGATGAGGATGTCGACATCGGTCAGGCTCCCGTACGGGCGTCGATCCGCATCAGCATGTAGCGGGCGGCGGCAAGGATCAGGAAGGTGATGACGAAGAGGATCAGGCCGAGCGAAACCAGCGAGGAGGTGTAGAGGTCGCCGTCGGCCTCGGTGAATTCATTGGCGATGGTCGCCGAGATCGTCGTGCCCGGCGCGAACAGGGAGGCACTGATGCGGTGGGCGTTGCCGATGACGAAGGTCACCGCCATGGTCTCGCCGAGCGCCCGGCCGAGGCCAAGCATGACGCCGCCCATGATGCCGATGCGGGTATAGGGAATGACCACGCGCCGGGTCACTTCCCAGGTCGTGCAACCGATGCCATAGGCCGATTCCTTCAGCACCGCCGGCACCGTATCGAAGACGTCTTTGGTGATCGAGGTGATGAAGGGCAGCACCATGATGGCAAGGATCAGCGCCGAGGTCAGAAGGCCGATGCCGTAAGGAGGGCCGGCGAAAAGGCTGGATAGTCCCGGTACGCCGTGGAAGATGTTGATGATGAAGGGCTGTATCGTCGTCTGCAGGAACGGCGCGAACACGAACAGGCCCCAGATACCATAGATGATCGAGGGAATGCCGGCCAATAGCTCGACCGCGATGCCGATCGGGCGCCTGAGCGGGCGCGGGCAGAGCTCGGTGAGAAAAACTGCAATGCCGATGCCGATCGGAACCGCGATCAGGATGGCGATGGCCGCCGTGACCAGGGTGCCGTAGATCGGCGCCAGTGCGCCAAATTTTTCCGTGACCGGATTCCAGCTTTCAGTCGTCAGGAAGGAGAAACCGAAGGACGACAGCGCCTGCCACGAGCCGGCAAACAGCGAGATCGCGACACCGCCGAGGATGACCAGCACAAGAATTGCGGAAGCGCGGGTGAGTCCGCGGAATATGGCATCGGTGAGCGCGAAGCGCCGCACCGTAGCTTCCCTGGCCCGGGCTGCTGCGGATGATGGCATGGCATCGGAAGCGATGGTCATTGGGTCCTCGCGATTGAAGGCAACAGGGAGGGCGCCATCGACGCCCTCCCTGGAGGAGATTACATAGCCGAGTAGAGCGGCTTGCCGTCGTCGCCGACGACTTCCTTGGCCCACATGGCCTTGACGCTCTCAACCACCTTGTCGGGCATCGGAACGTAGTCCAGCTCGCCGGCCATCTCGTCGCCCTTGTCGTACGCCCAGGCGAAGAATTTGAGCGCTTCGCCGGTGGTCGCGGCATCATCCGGCTTCTTGTAGAGCAGGATCCACGTTGCCGCCGTCATCGGCCAGGACTCGGCGCCCGGCTCGTTGGCGAGGATGACGCCATAGCCCGGCTGCGAGCTCCAGTCGGCATTGGCCGCTGCCGCCGAGAACGCCGCCGCGGCGGGCTCGACCTTCTTGCCGTCCTTGTTGATCATATCGGTGTGGGTGAGCTTGTTCTGCTTGGCGTAGGCATATTCGACATAACCGATCGCGCCGCCGGTCTGGGAGACGTTGTTGGCAACGCCCTCGTTGCCCTTGGCGCCGATGCCGACCGGCCATTCCACGGCCTTGTCGACGCCGACCTTTTCTTTCCAGTCCGCGCTGACGTCGCCGAGGTAATAGGTGAAGTTGAACGTCGTGCCCGAACCATCGGAACGGTGAACGACCGCGATCGCCTGCGAAGGCAGCTTGACGTCGGGATTGAGCTTCTTGATCGCCTCGTCATCCCAGCTCGTGATCTTGCCGAGGAAGATGTCGGCCAGCGTCGGGCCGTCGAGAACCAACTCGCCCGGCTTGATGCCTTCGAGATTGACGACGGGAACGATGCCGCCCATCACCATCGGGAACTGAGCCAGTCCGGACGCTTCAAGCTCGTCGCCCTTGAGCGGCGCATCCGAAGCGCCGAAGGTAACGGTCTTGGCTTTGATCTGCTTGATGCCGCCGCCGGAACCGATCGACTGGTAGTTAAGGCCAACGCCGGTGTCTTTCTTGTAGGTGTCGGCCCACTTCGCATAGATCGGGTAGGGGAAGGTGGCGCCGGCGCCGGAGATGTCCGCGGCGAGCGCGGCGGACAGGGTGAGGGTGGTCGTCGCCGCAGCCATTGCAATCGCAACGGCCGCCGAGCGGATGAAATGTCTCATGTGGCCTGCTCCTGTTCGGAATATGGTCTCTCGGCGCCATTCCTCCGGCGCCCGCTGAGGCCAATAGCCCCCGATTATTACAGTCGCATGACAGTTTCATGTCGCTCCGGTAACGTCGTCCAGCCAGGTAAGAAGGAGCGGCCGCGGGCTTTGTCGGCATGGGCCGCGGTTTGCCGCTGGAATCAGCAGCTTGCGTGAATTCCGGCCGGCATCGTCTGCTCGGCGATCGTAGCCACCGGCTTTAAAAGAAAAAAGCCGGACGGGAGCGCGTTGCATGCAGCCAGAACGTGTCATGGCCGCGCCATCGCCGAAACAGGTCCGTTGGGGTAAATCTGACCCTGTTTCTTGCCGGCGGTCGCTGCTCCCGCCCGTAACTGGAGGAGCGGAACTTCGAATATCCCATTGTCGCCACTGAGCGCGACTTTGGTATGGTGCGATCGCACCATGGCCTTACGCTGGAAGCGTTGACGAATCGCAAGGTTCTAACTCGCGCTGGACCTCCATCCGCGCCCGACCCGGCGCTCGATCTTCGAGCAACGCCTTCGACTGGAAGTGCGACGACTCTACTTCACGGTATCTACTCCCTTCGCCCTATTCCGCCGGTTGTCGGTTAGGCCGAAGCAGCGTTATAAGCTTGCAGGGGTATTGCTGATGTCTCGACGGATTCTGCCTGTCTTCCTGTGCCTGGCGCTGCCTCTGGGAAGCGGCTGCGCGCGCAGCTATGACGGCACCGTCATCATTCCCAAGCCGCTCGATGTTCGCCGTTTCTGGGACAGGCCTTCGCCGCAGGCGCAAGCCGAACAGTCGCAACTGGAGACCGACGTCTTTCCAGTGGCGCCGCAAACGCCGAAAAGGCCGGCGGTGCGCAGGAGCGCGGCTTCCGTTGCAGCGCCTCGGAGGAGGGTCACCAACAACCCGCCCATGCTGTCGCCGGAGCCGACGAAGCCGCTAACTTGCAAGAATGTCAGCGAGCCCGGCAAACGGGCCCGCATGGTCTGCGAATAACCAGCCGACGTCGGTCGATGCGCACGGCTCCAGGCCTTGAAGCGGCTATCCGGCCAGCCGTCTCGGAACATCGCCCGCCTTGGTCAGTCCGCCGGGAAGAAGGCCGGCCCGACCACTCTCACCGGCCGCGCGCCGATCGCTCTTTCGATCGACTGATGCTGGGCAGCCCCCTGCACTTCGGCAGCCTGCGTTTTTGCCTCTGCCGGAGCGGCACCGGCGGTTTCGATCCCGGATTGAGGAATTTCCGCGACGATGCCAAAATCCGGCTTTGCCGTCGGTAACGGTATGATGGCGTTGGTCATGTTGGCCGGTGTCACGGTTCGTGCCCTGAGCTCGGCGACGCGCCGGTAATAGCGCTTGACGTCGCAGGCCTTGAAGTTCGCGTCGTCGCGGTACCGGAACGCGGCAGGTAGCTCCACATAGGGTTTTCCCGACTCGAGCGCGACCATCTCCTCGGTCTCGCGAGTGGCGTCGCTCAGCGTATAGAGGTCGACGCCGGCATCGTCGCAGATGTAGCGACACTGATCGACCGTTTCCTTCTGATCGTCGCTCTTGGCGAACTGCGATTTTGGCGCGGGGAAGAAATATCCGTCCGACAAGCGAACACAAAACAGCATCCGATTGCCGCCAATTGTTGTGCCTGCGGACTGAGCCTTGGGTGCCGTGCGTTGCTGCGCCGGCTGTTTCTTGGCAGCGGGGGCGGCGCAGCCCAGCGCGACAAACCTGGCCTTCAATCCGGACGT
Organism: Mesorhizobium sp. M0040; assembly: GCF_040323505.1. Classification (NCBI taxonomy): domain Bacteria; kingdom Pseudomonadati; phylum Pseudomonadota; class Alphaproteobacteria; order Hyphomicrobiales; family Phyllobacteriaceae; genus Mesorhizobium; species Mesorhizobium sp. M0040. The sequence continues at coordinate 21,755 of NZ_JAMYVA010000046.1, read as the reverse complement.
GTCCCTGCTCGAATTCGACAGTCTGGCGATCTGCCGTTGCACCTCCGCCTTGCTGCTGACCAGGTCGGCGCAGGGATTGAAGAGGAAGCCGGCGGTTTTCGCCGTGCATCTGCGTTGTCTCTCAAGCTTTTGAATCGCGGCGAGTTGCCGGCGCAGTTGGGCAAGCTCGGGGCTGGTCCCGCCGCTGCGCCCCGCCGAAAGCAATTGGCTCCTGATGGCACCGCAGCTATCCGCGTAGGAGAAGGATGTGCCGAGCGCAACGGCTATTGCCGACACCAGCATCAGAATCGTGAGGGGCCAGAAGCGTGTCATTGGAACGACCATTATCCTTGTTGCACCGAGAACAGGATTTCTTTGTCGACTATGGATAAGTACTGGCTAAATCAGTTTTTCCTAATTGAAGTAGATCAAACCGCCACCAGAGACTTTAGCTCTAGTGTATTAGATCCACTCGTGTAAATTCAATATTACATTTTTATTTCAAGATTGAGACGAACCGGCAGCAACGCCGGCGGACGCCCGCCACGGCGAAGCTTTGATGCGCGCGGCGGGTTCGGCATCGCGATCAATCCGGCGTTACCGGCCGGCCGTTGCTGAAACCTTAGCCCTGGGATCGGCGTTGAGCGGCCAAAGGAGGAGACCGCAAATGTCGATCCACTTCACTGTCGCGGACCTGACCAGGAATCTGTTCCATTCACTTGGGTTGGACCATGAACGCGCACCGAGGCCACTCGACCACGAGCAGAGGCTTTTGCTGGAGTGCTATCTCGCCGGCCGGATACCGGAATCGGCCTGGAGCGACTATGTCGTCGAGGTGCCGGAACTGGCGCGACATGTCGAGGCGAGACGAAGGCGCCACTAGATCCCGAAAAGTGGAATCCGGTTTTTGGAAAAGATCAAGGCGAAGCCTTCACTCGCGGTGCAGCCTGTTCTTGTTTGGGCGAGTTGAATTGCAGAGTGAACACCTTGCCCGGGATGCCTTGAGCCAGCGCCGGTGAAAAGCTCAACGGCAGGCAATGGTCCACGGCCGCGACCGCCGCGTCGACAAAAGCTTGGCGCGTCTTCTCCTCGCCGGCGACGCGGATGGCGGTCGGCTTGGGCCGGCCGATCAGCGTGCCATCGCGCCTGAAGCTGAAGCTCAGGGTGACGGTGGAATTCCCGGCATTCGCCGGAGGGGTCCAGCACGCCTGGATGGCAGCCCCGACCTCGGGCATGGTGTTGAGCGTCGCTGCATTCGATTGACCGGCTGCACCCAGCATGGCGCCTGCAATCACCATCATTCCAGCAATGCTTTTCATGACAGGGCCTCTGTCCTTGAACCGCCATCGAGGACGGGACTACTTCGATGGTAGGGCCGACATCGGCGATGGCAAGATGCCGGCAACGCGCTTCATCAGCCATTCAGGCGTCGTGAAGCGCCGTCAGCCGCAAACTTCGGCAGGGCTGCAATAAGCAAAGGCCGGCGAGCAGCCGACCTTTGCTTTCCATCCGCGCCAGTACATCCGTGGTCGCAAGCTGGAGGTGAATACCAGTAGAAAGGGTTTCGGTTAACGAAACCTTAAGCTCCCCACATCGTGCAAACAGGGGAGAGTAAGAAAGAATTACCCCAGATCATTACCGGCTCCCGCAGAACGTGCGGACGATCGCCGGCCTGCACGTGCCTCAGGCGTTGGCCTGCGACCGCACATAGGCGATATAGCCGCGCACGTCGCCGGCCGGCTCGGCATAGGCCTTGCCGAGTTTCTTCTCGATCGCCGCCATATAGTCTTTTGCCCATTGGGGCAGCGCATAGTCGATGACGGCGAGGAATTCGAGCGTCGCCGCCAGGCGGATGTCGGCGATCGACGGGTTCTTGCCGCCGATGAACGGCCTGCCGTTCCTGAAGAAGCTGTGAAACACCTCCAGCGGCTCGGCTATCGCTTCTATAGCGGCCTTCTGGGCTTCCGACTTCTTGTCGGGATGAGCGTCGCTGTGGCCGACCTCGCCGGCATATTGCGGGAAATTCAGCACAGGATATGTGGCGCGCGCCACATAGGGGTAGAGCGTCCCGATCAGGTAGAACATGGCACTGTCGATCATTGCCCGCTTGGCCGGCGCCTTGGGATATAGTTTCTCCAGCCCGTGCTTGTTGGCGAGGTACTGCATAATGGCGCAGCTTTCCCACAAGACACCTCTCGGCAGGCCCTTGTCCTCGATCATCGGCGTAAGATGGGCCGGGTTTCGCGCCATGTATTCGGGCGAGCGCGTGAGACCCCATACGTCGGTCTCGGAATGGTCGAGCCCGGCGGCGCGTGCAAACACCCGAACGCTCATATTGTTGACGCTCGGCTTCAGCATGCTGAGCGTGAGCGCCGGCTTTTTCGCAGGCTTCGCCTTGGCCTTCGCGGGCTTTTTGCCGGAGACCTTCGCCGCCGGCTTTGCCACTTTCGCCGCTGACTTGACGGCAGCTTTGGCCGCCGGCTTCGCTCCTGGCCTGGCTGCCTTGGCGGCAGGCTTTTTCGCACTCTTCGTCGCTGTCTTTGCCATTATGTCCTCCCTTTGTTTGGCGTGTCGTCAGTATGGATTTTTCGGTGCGCGATCCTCCGACAAGGTTGCGCGCAAGCGCTCGACAAGCACCTGGATCGCATCGGCAAGGTGCACTTCGGCGATGTTGTAATCGCCGCGCGCGACGCGGATCTTGTGCGCCTGCATCAGCACGTCGGCATGGGTGAAGCCCGCCGGCGGCTCGAAACGGTAGGAGGCGAGCTCGATCAGAAGGCCGAGCGGATCCTCGAAATAGATCGAGTCCATGAAGCCGCGATCCTTGACGCCGCTGTGCTTGATTTCACGCTCGTTGAGCCGGGCGACCGCCTGCAAGAAGGTGACGCGCGACACCGCGAAAGCGATGTGATGGACGCAGCCAGTATCGGTTGGCGTGCGCCGCTTGACCGGCGTGCGGCTTTCGTCGGTGAAGACGGTGATCAGCCGGCCGTCGCCCGGATCGAAATAGAGATGGCTTTCGCTTGCCTTGTCGAGATTGGGCTGCTCGAAGATGAAAGGCATGCCGAGCACGCCCTCCCAGAAATCGATCGAGGTCTGACGCCCGGCGCCGACCAGCGTGATGTGATGAACGCCCTGCGATTGCAGTTTTTGCATTGCCTTCCTCCCGTGGCATCTCCTCATCGGCACGAACCGTATCGGTCCGCGCCGATCAATTTGCGGCAGCGCTCCACATGGTCGGCATCCGCATTACGGATACGGCTGATCGCCTATCCGGCCTGCCGAGCGTTCCCTGCCCGGCGTTCTGTGCGCCGGTTTGAGCCTCCCGGCTCATGGTTTGTGACGTGATGCTAATTCAATTGCCGGCGCTGCGCCAGAAGCAGAGAACCCGGCCTGACCCTGACCGATGCCGGTGTATTACAACCATTGTGAGATTACTTGGTACGCCCAAGGGGAATCGAACCCCTGTTCCCGCCGTGAGAGGGCGGTGTCCTGACCGCTAGACGATGGGCGCGTTCAAGAACCGGCGATATAGGCTGACGGCTGGCAAAAAGCAACTAGGGTTAAGGCTGCCGATCGCGCCGGTGAAATATCCGCTGCAAGCCTAGCGTTTTGGCTCGATCAGGTCCCAGAGATTTCCATAGAGATCGGCGAAAACCGCCACAGTGCCATAGGTCTCGTGCCGGGGCGCCTCACGGAATTCGATGCCCTTTTCGAGCATCAGCGCATGGTCACGGGCAAAATCGTCGGTTTCGAGGAACAAAAAGACCCGCCCGCCGGTCTGGTTGCCGACGGCGTGCCTTTGCGCATCACCGGATGCCTCGGCGAGAAGCAGCCGCGCGCCCTGCCCGTTGCCCGGCGTGATCGTGACCCAGCGTTTGCCGCCGCCGAGGTCGACATCTTCGGCGACCACAAAACCCAGCCGGTCGACATACCACGAGATCGCCTCGTCATAATTTGCGACGACAAGCGCGACCGTGGCAATGCTGCGGTGTTCGGCAAAACCGGTCATTTGTTCCTGATCGAAAAACGGCCGACGATGCGGCGCTCGGTAATGTCATAGACGAAGATGGCGCGGCTGCCGTCGGGCAGCTCGGTGTCGATCGACAGGTGATTGCCGGACAGCGATTGGCTGATCACCCTGGCGCCGACCGGCAGCACGATGTCGCCGTTGACCGTTTCGCCGATCGGCACCTGGATGTCGCTGCTCAGCGGAGGGGCGGCAGGCGGCGCGTTGCGCGCTTTGTAGACAAGCGCCGCGATCACCACCATAAGGGCGAGGAACAGCAGGCCGAGATTGATGGCGACGAAGCGGACGAGCTTCCTCCGCACCTTTTCGACCTCGGGGTCGAGCGGCTTTTCCTCGTCTTCGTCGGCAAGCGGCCGGGCCATGGCAGCAGATTCCGGAACTGTTTTCGATGAGCGCTCATAACGAAGAGGTCAGACAATTAATAGGGGCCGGACCAATCGTGCTGGAGGCGGGCGCCGATGCGGCCGGCCAGCGGCTCGACCAATGGCTGGCGGCCAGGCTCGGCCCCGACATGTCGCGCAGCCGGGTACAGATGCTGATAAAGCAGGGCGCCGTCAGGATCGGCGGCAGGCCAGCCAGCGAAGCGAAGCGCAAGATGGCACAAGGTGACAGCGTGTCGGTCGACATGCCGGAGCCGGAACCGGCGGAGCCGCAAGGCGAAGATATTGCGCTGGACGTCCTCTACGAGGACAGCGAGCTGATCGTCATCAACAAGCCGGCCGGGCTGGTCGTACATCCCGGCGCCGGCAACTGGACCGGCACGCTGGTCAACGCGCTGATCCATCATTGCGGCGACAGCCTGTCCGGCATCGGCGGCGTGAGACGGCCGGGCATCGTCCACCGCCTCGACAAGGAGACCAGCGGCGTCATGGTCGTCGCCAAGACCGATCGCGCCCACAAGGCGTTGTCGGAGGCCTTTGCCGACCACGGCCTGACCGGCGATCTCGAGCGGGCGTATCTGGCGTTGGTCTGGGGCATACCGGCAAGGCCGACCGGGACGGTCGACGCGCCGCTCGGCCGCGCCGCCGACCGGGTACGCCGCGCCGTGGTGCCGCAAGGCCGCGACGATGCCCGCCACGCCGTCACGCATTTCACCGTCGTTGAGCGCTTTGGCGAGCAGCAGCAGGAATTCGCCACGGCGAGCCTGGTCGAATGCCGGCTAGAAACCGGTCGCACTCACCAGATACGCGTCCACCTGGCTCATATCGGCCATCCAGTGATCGGCGATCCCGAATACGGCCAGGCTTTCCGCACCAAGGCCAACCGGTTGCCCGAGCCGCTAAGGAGCAAGGTAAAGGCGTTTCCGCGACAAGCTTTGCACGCCCGCCTCCTTGCATTTCGGCATCCCGATACCCATTTAACGATGAGGTTCGAAGCACCGATACCGTGGGACATGGAGGAACTCGTCGACGGCTTCCGCAAGCTCTGAACCAATCACCCTAAAACCTGACCGGCGTTGTTCACTTCAGCGTGACACACTGTTTCGTGTTGAACAAATGCCTGTCTTTCTGGTTTTGTTCCTATATATGTCGGTTGGCGCGAATGTGCCTTTGGCATTCGCGCCACATGCCCGCCGCGTTTCGGGGGCATCACTCCAATAGAGAGGGGGCGCTATCATGGCCCAGTCATTACCCAGTATCGTTTCCGGCGAAGGCGGTCTCAGCCGCTACCTGGAAGAAATCCGCCGCTTTCCGATGCTTCAGCCGCAGGAAGAGTACATGCTCGCCAAGCGCTATGCCGAGCATGAGGACACCACGGCTGCGCACAAGCTCGTCACCAGCCACCTTCGGCTCGTCGCCAAGATCGCCATGGGCTATCGCGGCTATGGCCTGCCGATCGGTGAGGTGATCTCGGAAGGCAATGTCGGCCTGATGCAGGCCGTCAAGAAATTCGAACCGGAGCGCGGTTTCCGTCTCGCCACCTATGCGATGTGGTGGATCAAGGCCTCGATCCAGGAATACATCCTGCGCTCGTGGAGCCTGGTCAAGATGGGCACCACCGCCAACCAGAAGCGCCTGTTCTTCAACCTGCGCAAGGTGAAGGGCAAGATCCAGGCGCTCGACGAAGGCGATTTGAAGCCCGATCAGATCACCGAGATTGCCACCCGGCTGAACGTCTCGGAAGCGGAAGTCGTGTCAATGAACCGCCGTCTGTCGGGCGACGCCTCGCTCAATGCGCCCATCCGGGCCAGTGAAGGCGAGTCCGGCGAATGGCAGGACTGGCTGGTCGACGACCACGAAAGCCAGGAAGAGATGCTGATCGAGCAGGACGAGCTGGAAAACCGGCGCGGCATGCTGTCGGGCGCTCTTGCCGTGCTCAACGACCGCGAACGCCGCATCTTCGAGGCGCGCCGCCTCGCCGATGAGCCGTTGACGCTTGAAGAGCTGTCGGCCGAGTTCGATATCAGCCGCGAGCGCGTGCGCCAGATCGAGGTGCGCGCCTTCGAGAAGGTGCAGGACGCGGTCAAGGCCGCAGCCAAGCGCCAGACGCAGGCGCTGCGCACCATCGAGGCGCAGCCGGCGGCGTAAGGCCTTCCAAGGGAACAAATAACGGCGGCGTCAGGTAACTGGCGCCGCCGTTTTTTCTAAAGCGCGTCGCGTTCGGCCGGCCTTGTGCGACGCGCTTTAGATTCTTGTTTTTATGCATGTCGTTATCGCAAAACCGCTGCACACTTTTGCGCGACATGTATTAGCGGGTTGCCGGTTCCGCGGCGCCTTCGCGGATGTCCGATCCGCCGCCATAACTGCTCAGTAGCCTTGCCATGGCGTCCCCAGACGATCGCATCGATAGCGGCATTACCGCAATTTTCCCCAAGCCCTGAAAACCGTAACGCTGCAAGCTGTGGCGGCAATGTTCCGGGGCCGACCGCAGCATTCCACAACCCGGCGCTCGCGGCAGGCGGCGCGACAACAAGCCGCCGGGGCTGCGCCGGGCAGTTGAGCTCGTCTATTGAAAACGAAAGGCTGTGTGACGATGACCATTTCTCCGTTTCTGGCCGCTCTCGTATCCGAAGGTCCGCCAGCCGACCGAGCGAAAGACATGGCCCTCTATGGATGGCTAATTGGAAGCTGGGAAATGGACTCGGTCCACTACCTCGACGACGGCACAATCCAGAAATGGGATGGCGAATGCCATTTTGGCTGGGTGCTCGAAGGCCGCGCGATTCAGGACGTTTGGATCAGGCCCAAGCGCCCTGCGCCGTCGACGATGTATGGTACGACCTTGCGCATCTTCGACCCTGGGATCGATGGCTGGCATATCATATGGAACGACCCGCTCAACCAGGATCGCTCGCGCCAGATCGGCCGGGCCGAGGGTAAGGACATTGTCCAGCTCGGCAATGACTCGCGCGGTCTGCAAACTCGATGGCGTTTCACTGAGATCACTGCCACCAGCTTCCATTGGATCGGCGAGGAAAGATCTTCCGAGAGCGATCCTTGGCAAATCACGTATGAACATTTAGCCCGCCGAACAAAACCCTGACGCTGGACTGGCTGGCGTCTGCGCTGCTCCTCATCCGGCTGCCACCACCGTCTTCCCGCATGGACCTCTCGGATTCAAACATCGCAAAAATCGAATCAGGATCAATAACTTGGATGACCATCGCAGAACGATGAGGGCGGCGCCGAGTTTGAATGGCACTGTAATGCCAGCGACCCATCTCCTCACAGGCAATCGAGCGGAAATTTCAGATAGCGCCGCCCGTTGGATTCCGGTTCCGGCAGGCGTCCGCCATTCATATTGACCTGCAGCGCGTGCAGGATCAGCCGCGGCATCGGCAACGTCCTGTCGCGGGCTTGGCGGAGCGCGACGAAGTCGGCTTCCGTCTTGCAGCCGGCAACATGGATGTTGCCGGCTTTCTGCTCCGCGACCGTGCTTTCCCAGCGCGCTTCGCGATCGCCCGGCTGGTAGTCGTGACCGACGAACAGACGTGTCTCGTCCGGCAGCGCCAGGATGTCCTCGATCGAGTGCCAGAGCCGCTCGGCACTGCCGCCGGGAAAGTCCGTCCTGGCGGTGCCGCTGTCCGGCATGAACAGCGTGTCGTGGATGAAGGCGGCGTCGCCGACGACGTAAGTGATCGAGGCCAGCGTATGGCCCGGCGAGAACAGCACTCTTGCCGGAAGGCCGCCGACCGAAAAAGTTGCGCCGTCGGCGAACAGCCTGTCCCATTGCGAACCGTCGGCGGGGAATTCCGGCCAGTTGTAGATCACCTTCCACAATTTCTGGACGTCGATGACCTTTTCGCCGATTGCCGTCGGCGCTCCGGTTCTCCCCCTCAGATAATGGGCGGCGGAGAAATGATCGGCATGCGGATGCGTGTCGAGGATCCACTCGACCTCCAGCCCGCTTTCCCTGACGAAGTCGAGCAGGGCGTCGGCGTTTTTCGTTGCCGTTGCACCGGACCTTTCGTCGAAGTCGAGCACCGGATCGATGATGGCGCATTTGCGGGTCGCCATGTCGGCGACCACATACTGGACGGACCCGCTCGGCTTGTCATAGAAGCCGGTGACCTGCGACCTGGCCGATAATGCGTCCAATCCCAGCCCCCTTGATCCTCACCGTGGCAGGAATGACTTTCTCTGCCACGGCAAATGAAAGGCATGGTTGTCCGTCAACCAGGCGCCGTCAAGCACCCCATACTCACACGACCAGGAAAACCGAAAATTCTCCGTGCCGCCTCTGCCTGCTCAGGCGGAAGGCTGCTTGGTTTTCCTGAGATATGGCAGGATCGTCTCGTAGGCGCCGAAGCGCTTGATGGCATCCTCATTGGAGACGGCAGCGGTGATGATGACGTCCTCGCCCTGCTTCCAGTTCGCCGGCGTCGCCACCTGGTGCTTGGCGGTCAGCTGCATGGAATCGATGGCGCGCAGGATTTCGTCGAAGTTGCGGCCGGTCGTCATCGGATAGGTGAGAACCAGCTTGATCTTCTTGTCGGGCCCGATGACGTAAACCGAACGCACCGTGGCATTGTCGGCGGGCGTGCGGCCTTCCGAGCTCTCGCCGGCACCCGCCGGCAGCATCTCGTAAAGCTTGGCGACCTTGAGATCCTTGTCGCCGATCAGCGGGTAGTTCACCGAATGACCGGTCGCGGTCTTGATGTCGTTCTGCCACTTTTCATGGCTTTGGACGGGATCGACCGAGATGCCGATGATCTTGACGTTGCGCTTCCTGAACTCGCCTTCGAGCCCGGCCATCGTGCCGAGTTCGGTCGTGCAAACCGGCGTAAAGTTCTTGGGATGGCTGAACAATACCGCCCAGCCGTCGCCGATCCATTCATGGAAGCTGATCGGTCCTTGCGTGGTCTCAGCGGTGAAGTCCGGTGCGATATCGTTGATGCGAAGGCTCATGACGTGTCCCTTACCCTGTGCGTGCAGATCGCAGCCGGCGTTGCCCGGCGCTGCTTTTGCCTTTCTATCACTCCGGCGTCATCCTTCAAACGCCTGTTGCGCCGGCATCAAGGCCGGCGGCGAAATATTTTCATTGCTTCTCGGCAAATGCAGCAGGAATTTTCGCTGCGCTGGTTCAGGCCTTGTTCACTGCCAGCGTCGTCGCCAGGTCTTCCATGCGCTGGGCCAGTGCGCCGAGCGCCCCGGTCAGCACGGAATCGTTCTTGTCGGCCTTGGTCAGTGCGTCGTCGCGCGTCTTGCGCAGCGTCAGCACTTCGCTTTCCATGCCCTTGACCCGCTTCTGCAGTTCCGAAAGCTCGTCCATGACCATGATGCCGGCCATCACGGTCAGCCGCTGGTCGCCGATCTCGCCAAAAGAATCCTTCAGATGCGAGACATAGCGGTCGAAGCGCTCGGCAAGATCGATCAGATGCTCTTCCTGGCCCTCGTCGCAGGCCATCCGATACTGCTTGCCGTCGATGGAAACCGTGACTTGTGCCATTGGCCTACCTGTCCAGTACCGCGCGGATGGTTTCCATGGCTGTCACCAGCCTTCGCGACACTTCCTTGTTGGCATCTTCCAGCCGTTCGGCGCGGGCCTCGGAATTGTCGAGCTCCTGCGCCAGCCGCGAGCGGTCGGCGTTCATCCGCTGCACTTCGGCCTCGGCTTCCGAATAGTCCCGCTCGTGCTCGAGCTTGGCCGCGACGGCGTTTTCCAGCCCTTCGATGGCCTTACCCAGCCTGGCAATGACTTCCTTGAGGGTCGTTTCCCCGGTCATGGCTTTCGTCCTGCGCCCTGCCCATCACCGAATCATCCACGTTCAGAACGCGTTATCCCTGAAACATTACGCGTCGTGTGAACCGCACGTCAATAAAGCTGTCGCGACTGTCCCCTGCTAACGCTAATGTAAGTCGCGCATGGCCATCACAAGACCGGCAAAAGCACACCGATTTGTTGACTAAAAGGCCGCGCCTGCTATGTGTCGCGCACCCTTTTCAAGGGCTTTCCCAAGGCCCAAACCCCCATTTTGGAGGAAGCATGACTTCGCGCGAACAACATGACCGGATGGCCAATGCGATCCGTTTTCTCGCCATGGACGCTGTGGAGAAGGCAAACTCCGGCCATCCCGGATTGCCCATGGGCTGCGCCGACATCGCCACGGTGCTGTTCACCCGCTTTCTCAAATACGATCCGAAGAACCCGCATTGGCCGGACCGCGATCGCTTTATCCTGTCGGCCGGCCACGGCTCGATGCTGCTTTACTCGCTGCTCTATCTGACCGGCTACGAAGACATCACCATCGACCAGATCAAGCAGTTCCGCCAATTGGGGTCGAGGACCGCGGGCCACCCGGAATACGGCCATGCCGCCGGCATCGAGACGACGACAGGCCCACTCGGCCAGGGCCTTGCCAATTCGGTCGGCTTCGCACTCGGCGAGCGCATCATGAATGCCGCTTTCGGCAACGATCTCGTCGACCACTACACCTATGTGCTGGCCGGCGACGGCTGCCTGATGGAAGGCGTATCCCAGGAAGCCATCGCGCTTGCCGGACATCTGAAGCTGAACAAGCTGATCGTCTTCTGGGACAACAACAACATCTCGATCGATGGCCCGGTGTCGCTGGCCGACAACACCGACCAGGTCGCCCGCTTCCAGGCGTCCGGCTGGAATGCTAGCCATATCGACGGCCAGGACCCGGAAGCGATCGCCTATGCCATCGAAGCGGCCCGCCACTCCGACAAGCCGACGATGATTGCCTGCAAGACGACGATCGGTTTCGGCGCGCCGACCAAGGCCGGCACCAACAAGGCGCATGGCTCGCCGCTCGGTGCCGAGGAAATCGCCGGTGCCAGAAAATTCTTCGGCTGGGATTCGCCGCCCTTCGAGGTTCCGGCCGATATTCTCGACGCATGGCGTACCGCCGGGCGGAGCGGCGTCAAGGCGTGCACCGACTGGGAAAGCCGCCTTGCCAAGGCTGATGCCAAATTGCGCGCAGAGTTCGAACGCCGCATCAGTGGCACGCTGCCGGCCAGCTTCGACGCCGTCATTGGCGATTACAAGAAGAAGCTCGCCGCCGACAAGCCGAAGGTCGCCACCCGTAAGTCATCGGAAATGGCGCTGGAGGTCATCAACGGCGCCGTGCCCGAAACCATCGGCGGCTCGGCCGATTTGACCGGCTCCAACAACACCAAGACCAGCCAGACCAAGAACATCACCGCCGACGATTACGGCCAGCGCTACGTTCATTACGGCGTTCGCGAGCACGGCATGGCGGCCGCGCTCAACGGGCTGACATTGCATGGCGGCATTATCGCCTATGGCGGCACTTTCATGTGCTTTTCCGATTATGCCCGTCCGGCGATGCGGCTTGCTTCGCTGATGGGCATCCGCTCGATCTTCGTCATGACCCATGATTCCATCGGCCTTGGCGAAGACGGCCCGACCCATCAGCCGGTCGAGCATCTGGCAGCACTTCGCGCCATTCCGAACCACAATGTCTTCCGCCCGGCCGACGCGGTGGAAACCGCGGAATGCTGGCAGTTGGCCATTGAGTCGGAAAAGACGCCTTCGACATTGGCGCTGACCCGGCAGAACCTGCCGACGGTACGCAACGACTTCGTTGCGGAAAACCTCTCCAGCCGCGGCGCCTATGAACTTGCCGCCGCCAGTGGCGAGGCGGCGGTGACGATCTTCGCTTCGGGCTCCGAGGTCGAGATCGCGCTGGCCGCCCGCGAGGCCTTGGAAAAGCACGGCCACGCGACCCGCGTCGTCTCGGTGCCGTGCTTCGAATTGTTCGACAAGCAGAGCGCCGACTATCGCAGCAGGACGATCGGCAATGCGCCGCTCAAGATTGCCATCGAAGCCGGCATCCGTCAGGGCTGGGATCACTTCATCGGCACCGACGGCATCTTTGTCGGCATGACCGGCTTCGGCGCCTCCGGCACCATCGAACAGCTCTACCCGCATTTCGGCATCACAGCCGAGGCAACGGTGAAGGCGGCGGAAGCCCGTCTGCATGGCAAATGAAAGTGAGCCCCGCCCGGCAAAGGCTGGCATAGCGGTTTTGCCGGGCGGTGGAGCACTAATCGATTTAAATCCACGCCTCGGCGGCTGGATTCTTTGCCCGTCCGCCGTTATGAAGCTGCGGACTTGATCTTCGGCCTCCAACTCCCAGGGAGAGAACAATGACCGTCAGAGTTGCCATCAACGGATTCGGCCGCATCGGCCGCAACATCCTGCGCGCCATCCATGAATCCGGCCGCAAGGATATCGACGTCGTCGCGGTCAACGATCTCGGCCCGGTCGAGACCAACGCGCATCTGCTGCGCTTCGACAGCGTCCATGGCCGCTTTCCGCACGAGGTGACGGTTGACGGTGACCAGATCATCGTCGGCAAGGAAAAATTCAAGGTCACCGCGATCAAGGATCCGACGCAACTGCCCTGGAAGGAGCTTGGCATCGACATCGCGCTCGAATGCACCGGCATCTTCACCGCCCGCGACAAGGCCGTCGCCCATCTGACCGCCGGTGCCAAGCGCGTTCTCGTCTCCGCTCCGGCAGAGGGCGCCGATCTCACCGTCGTCTATGGCATCAATCACGACAAGCTGACCAAGGACCACATCGTCATCTCGAACGCCTCCTGCACCACCAACTGCCTGGCGCCGCTGGCGGCCGTGCTGAATGAGGCGGTCGGCATCGAAAAGGGCATGATGACGACGATCCATTCCTACACCGGCGACCAGCCGACGCTGGACACCATGCACAAGGACCTCTACCGCGCCCGCGCCGCCGCGCTGTCGCAGATTCCGACCTCGACCGGTGCTGCCAAGGCCATCGGCCTGGTACTGCCCGAGCTCAAGGGCAAGCTCGACGGCATATCCATCCGCGTGCCGACCCCGAACGTCTCGCTCGTCGATTTCAAGTTCATCGCCAAGCGGCCGACCACCGTCCAGGAGATCAATGACGCGGTGATCGCCGCCTCGAACGGCAAGCTGAAGGGCATCCTCGCCGTTACCCGTCACCCCAATGTTTCGATCGACTTCAACCATGATCCGCATTCCTCGATCGTGGCGCTCGACCAGACCAAGGTCATGGACGGCAACTTCGTTTCGGTGCTGTCGTGGTACGACAATGAGTGGGGCTTTTCCAACCGCATGGGCGATACCGCCGTCGCCTTCGGCAAGACCATCGCCTGATCGCAGAGCCAGCTTCTCGACCTGGAGACGCCCGGCTCAGTCCGGGCGTTTTTCATTGCAGCACGAACCGCCGAGGCACGCTCCGCTGCTCGGGGGTGCCAAAACTTTCGACGATCGGCAGCGTGGGGCAAAAAGCCACGCTGCTGCCTTGCAGCGGCCATGTCTTCGCCCCACTCTCCCGTGATGCCGGAGCATATCGACTAGGGGCGACCAACGAATGGAGCATGGTATCTATCTTGTGACGCTCGTTGGCGCAGCACTTGTCGTTGCCGCCGCGTTTTCAAGCCTGATCGCCTTCCGTTTCGGCGCCCCTCTCCTGCTGCTGTTTCTCTGCATCGGCCTCGCCACCGGAACCGACGGTCTCGGCATCCATTTCGACAATGCCCGAGTTGCTTATTTTGCCGGCTCGTTGGCGCTGGCGGTCATCCTTTTCGATTCCGGCTTCGGCACGCCGCTCAACGCCTTGCGGCAGGCGGCCGGGCCGGCGCTGTCGCTGGCCACATTCGGCGTCCTTTTGACCACCGGGCTCTTCGGCGCCGCCGCCTATTATCTGCTCGACCTGACCTGGCTGGAATCCTTCCTGCTCGGTGCCGCCGTCGCCTCGACCGACGCCGCGGCGGTGTTCTTCCTGCTGCGCGCCGGGGAGATCAATTTGCGCGAGCGCGTGCGGTCCACGCTCGAGGTGGAATCCGGCACAAATGACCCGATCGCCATCTTCCTGACCATCACGCTGGTCGAGGTCATCGCCGCCAATACCCACCCCGAGGCCAAGGTGCTGGTCACCGATCTTGCCGTCGGCTTCCTTGTCAACATGGGGCTCGGCGCGGTCATCGGCATTCTCGGCGGCATGGCCATCGTGCGCCTTGTCGATCGCCTCAATCTCGATCACGGCCTGCTGCCGATCTTCGTGCTGACGCTGTCGCTTATGGTGTTCGCTGCCGCCGGTGCCGTCGGCGGCTCCGGCTTCCTGGCGGTCTATCTCGCAGGCCTGATTGCCGGCAATTCCGATATCCGGGCCGTCACCATCCTCAAGCGCTTCCAGGACGGCATGTCGTGGCTGGCGCAGATCATCATGTTCCTGATCCTCGGCCTGTTCGCGACGCCTTCGCAATTTCCGGCGATCCTGGTGCCGGCAGTGCTGCTCGGCCTGTTCCTGGTATTTGTGGCACGGCCAATCGCCGTCTGGCTCTGCCTGGTGCCGTTCCGTCTGCCACGCCCGGAAGTCGCCTTCGTCTCGTGGGTTGGCCTGCGCGGTGCCGTGTCGATCCTGCTTGCCATCACGCCGCTGCTCGGCGGTCTTGAGAACGGCCGCCTCATCTTCAACACTGCCTTCATCATCGTGCTGGTCTCGCTGATCATCCAGGGATGGACCGTCGGGCCGCTGGCGCGCCGTCTCGGCCTTATCGTGCCGGCCCGCCTGGGACCGCTCGACAAGGTCGAATTGGAACTGCCGGGCTCCGCCCATCATGAGCTTCTCGCCTACCGCGTGGCACCTGGCAGCCCGGTGGCGCGCGGCGAACGCATTCCGCGCTGGGCGCGGCCGTCGCTGGTGCTGCGCGACGGACGCTCGATGCGCTTCCAGGATATGGGCCGGCTGGCGGCCGGCGACCATGTCTACATCTTCGTGCCGGACCGCTATCCGCGCCTGCTCGACAAGCTGTTCGCCAGCCGTGCCGTGGTCGATCCCGAGGACGCGGATTTCTTCGGGGCCTTCGCCGTCGATCCGTCACGCCCCGCCGAGGAACTGGAGACCGCCTACGCGCCGGGCCTGACCGAAGCGGAACGCAAGCTCAGCATTGGCGACCTGGTCACTACGCGGCTCGGCGGCCACGCCGAATACGCCGACCGCGTGCTGCTCGGTCCGATCGAGCTGATCGTCCGCGACGTCGACGACAAGGGCAGGATCACCGGCCTTGGCCTGTCCTTTGAGCCGACCGCGCCGGTGGCGCGCGTTCCGGTGTTCCTCAGCGCCGGCGAAATCCGCGACCGCATCGCCGCCTTCATCCGCAACCGGCGCAAGCCGGCCGAGGCGCAGGCGGTCGAGGCGGCGGCCGAGATGGAACCGGTTCCGCAGCCCGTGGTGGAAAAGACAACTGGCGACGGCTGACCGCTGTCCACCCGAGCCGCGGAACCCTGCCGCGAGGCTGAAGAATGGCTCGGCAACTGGTGTGGCGGGTCCATGTGGTCCGACATCGCCGGAAATGATCCCGATCGGCCGGTTGCGAGGGCGTCCGGCCGATCAGTCGCCAATTCTCCGGCGCGCCATAGGGGCGCGCTTAATTGTTGCGGGCCGCTACGAACTGCGCCGCTTGTTTCAGAAGCGCAGCTTGCTCGCCAAAAGGTTCGAGCAACGCATGAGCCTGGTCAACGAGGCCATGGAGCTGGCCCCGCGCCCAGTCCGGTCCGTGCAGCGCGACCAGCGTCGCCTTGCCGGCCGCGGCATCCTTGCCGGTCGCCTTGCCCATCTGATGCGCGTCGGCGGTCAGGTCGAGCAGATCGTCGGCAAGCTGAAAGGCAAGGCCGATCGCCGAGCCGAACTCGGCCAGCCTTTCGCGGTCGCCCGACGGCGCGCCGGCAAGGATAGCGCCCGCTTCGCAGGCAAAGCGGATCAGCGCACCGGTTTTCATCGCCTGAAGCCGGATGATGCCGGCCTCGTCCGGCCGGCTTTGTTCGGCTTCGAGATCGAGCATCTGGCCGCCGACCATGCTTCCCGCCCCGGCGGCGCGGGCCAGTGCCAGCACCAGCGTTGCCCTGCGCTCGGCCGGCAGCATTGTCGCCTCGTCGGCAAGGATGTCGAAGGCAAGTGTCAGCAAGGCGTCGCCCGCAAGAATGGCGGTCGCCTCATCGAAAGCCCTGTGCACGGTCGGCTGGCCGCGGCGCAAATCGTCGTCGTCCATGGCCGGCAGATCGTCATGGATGAGCGAATAGCAGTGCACGCATTCGAGCGCCGCCGCGACGCGCAGCGCCGCCTCGCCGTCGGCTGAAAACAGTGCAGCACTTTCCATGACCAGGAAGGGACGCAGTCGTTTGCCGCCGTTCAGCACGCCATGTCGCATTGCCGCCATCAGGCGTTCGGGCCGCGCGACCTCGCCCGAAAGCGTCCGTCCGTCGAGCAACCGCCTAAGCAGCGCCTCGAGCGGAACTGCCCGGGCAATAAGTGCAGCTTCGAACGCCATTTGGTCGTCTTTCGTCATGGTCGGGAGCGGTAGCCGACACTCAGACGTTGCGCAAGAAGCCAAGCGCCATTATGCCGGGGGCAGGGAGTAGCGCGGACTGGGTGGCTTGGCGGAACCGATCGTCGATCACGAAACCGAAGGGTTGGACATGGCGAGACCGAGACGCGGCAGCCGCATCGGTCTTCAACGCTGGGTCCGGCGCGGCATCGCCGTCGCGGTCGTGCTGGCGCTGGTGCCGGTGGTGCTGACCTTCCTGTACCTGCCGACATTCGTGCATCCGGTGTCGACATTGATGCTGAAGGACCTGGCGACGTTTTCTGGCTACGATCGGCGCTGGGTTTCCATCGACGATGTCGCGCCGGTGCTGGCATATTCGGTCATCATGTCGGAGGACGGGCAGTTCTGTTTCCATCGCGGGGTCGATCTGGGCGAGTTGCGCGGCGTCGTCGACGATGCGCTCGCCGGCGAGATGACACGTGGCGCCTCGACCATCACCATGCAGACGGTAAAGAATCTTTATCTATGGTCGCGGCCGTTGGGCTCGGTCCGTAAGGTCGTGGAACTGCCGCTGGCCGTCTATTTCGATGCGGTGCTGTCGAAACGGCGGATCATGGAGATCTACCTCAACATCGCCGAATGGGGACCGGGCATCTACGGCATCGAGGCCGCCGCCCAGCATCATTTCGGCGTCTCGGCAAAACAGCTGTCGCGCCGGCAGGCAGCGCTGCTTGCCGTCACCTTGCCGAATCCGATCGTGCGCAATCCGGCGAAGCCCGGGCCGGGACTGAGGCGGCTTGCCGCGTTGATCGAACGGCGCGCCGGCCGCGCCGGCGCCTATGTCGGTTGCCTGCGATAGTGTCAAAAAAAAACACGGCGACGCTGGCCAAAACGCCGTCGGGCGTGTATAGGCACCCGACTTTCTCAGATTCCGGCCCCTGATGTGGCCCTTTCACGAGGGCCGCCGGGGCGTTTTGACCATGTAGTGGAGCATATCCATGGCCGTTCCGAAACGAAAAACCTCTCCGTCGAAGCGCGGCATGCGCCGTTCTGCCGACGCACTGAAGGCCCCGACCTATGTCGAGGACAAGAACTCCGGCGAGATGCGCCGTCCGCACCATATCGACCTGAAGACCGGCATGTATCGCGGTCGCCAGGTTCTGGAGCCGAAGGAAAGCTGAGAGAGCTTTCGACGGTTTATGGGTTGCGAAACGACCGGCCATTGGCCGGTCTTTTTGCGTTTGCGACAACTGATCGTATCAGCCGGGCCTGACATTGTTGTTTCACGCCGTCTTTGTCCGTGTTTATCGGCCGCACGAAAATTCTTGACGGCGAACGCCGGGCGCACTCTACAAAGATCAGTCCAACCGGAGCCGCCACATGTTCGGTGCCATCCCGCTGCTGATCGTGCCTTTCATCCTCTACAATCTCGGGCTTCTGGGAATATTCGGCAGCGGCGACGATCCGTGGGCCACCGAAATGTTTTCGGTCCGGATGATGTCGGGTGGCGTGTTCTCGATGACCCTCGGCGACCTCATCGTGCTGATCGCACTGATCTTCTTGTTCGTCGAAGTGGTGAAGTCGACGCGCACGACAAATGCCTCGATCATGGACCATCTTTTGTCGACCTTCGTCTTTGTGGCCTATCTGGTCGAGTTCCTGCTGGTGAAGGGCGCCGCCCATTCCGTTTTCTTCACACTGATGGTCATAGCGCTGATCGACGTGCTGGCCGGCTTTTCGGTGTCGATGCGGTCGGCCACCCGCGACATCAATATGAGTTAAGGATCCCGACTCAGCCCGGGTCAGCGGTGAAGCCAGCCGCCTCGACGCCGGCGATGGCTGCCGTTTCATCATTGTCGGACGTGTCGCCGGAAATACCGATGGCGCCGATGATCGTGCCGGCGTTGTCGCGGATCAGCACGCCGCCGACGACCGGCAGGACGCGCCCGCCCGACACGTCGGAGACGCCGGCGATCAGATGCGGGCGCTCCTTGGCGAAAGCTTCCACCCGGCGCGAGCCCATGCCGATAGCGAGCGCGCCATAGGCCTTGCCGGCCGACATTTGCGGACGCAGGAAAGAGGCGCCGTCCTGACGCTGGAACGCGACCAGATGGGCGCCGGCGTCGAGCACCGAGACGCCAAGCGGCCTGAGCTTGAGCTCGGCACCCTTGGCAAAGGCGGCGGCGATGATTTCAAGGGCTTTGTCGAGCGTCAGTGCGGTCATGGCCGTCTCCTAAACGCGCCAGTTATCAACCGGCAGAACAGACTCCGAGTGAACTGTTTCGCGTGCGAAAGGAAGCATGCATTCTGGGAGCGCCGGCCTATTTCTTCTTGGCGCGAGGCTTCTTCACCGGGGCCGGAGGCGCATTGGCCAGGTCTTCCGCTTCCTTGGCGAGGCGCAGCGCCCGCAGCTTGTTGGTCTTGGCTTGGCGAGCGTCGCTCTCGGCGACATATTCCGCCATCGCCTTCTGGCGAACCGTGGCTGCCTCTTCCTGTTTCTTGAAACGCAAATCGGCCCGCGCACGGGCAGTGTCCTTAGAGTTCTCGACCAAGAGCGTTATCCAATCCGTAAATTATCTTCAGTCCCTTGATAGCAGAGCCAGCCCGCAATTGGGAAAATAAGTTGGTCATGGCGCCGGATCGCAGCCGACTCGCTCCGCCTTGCGGGCGACTACCGCATCGTATCCGGCCTGCAAAGTCGCGCGGACGGTGGGTCCAGATGGGGCGGGAGACGCACCCAGATGCTCGTGGCGCAACTCGTTCATGAACTTATCCCACATCGGCGGGCCGCCTTTTTCCAGAAGCTCGGCACGGATAGAGAGCTCTTCGCTGACCGGCAGCCAGACGCGGCCCCAGGCGCCGAGATGCGCCAGGATCGGCACCAGCGTAATCGCCATTTCGGTCAGGCTGTAGATCGCCTTTTGCTTGTGGGAGGGATCGTCCGCCTTGGTCAGCATGCCGAGCTCCATCAGCCGCTTCAGCCGGTCGGCGAGGATGTTGGAGGCGATGCCCTCCATCGAGCCGTTGAGCAGTTCGCGAAAGTGGCGTCTGCCGCCGAAGATGATGTCGCGAAGGATGATCAGGCTCCACCGGTCACCGAACACTTCGAGCGACAGGTTGATGGGGCATCCGGACCGACGATCGATGTTCATGCGAATCTCCAAAACCGGTTGCATTGTCGTATCGTTTTAATATCGTGCAACTGATTGCAACTTGCAATCGGATTTGCGGCCCAAGGAGGAAAGTCATGAGAAACGCCGAACACCCCGAAATCGTATCCCAAACCTTCGGCGATCCGGCCCATCCGGCGGTGTTGTTGATCATGGGCGCGATGGCTTCCATGCTTTGGTGGCCCGAAGCGTTTTGCCGGAAGCTGGCCGGCGAAGGTCGCTTCGTGATCCGCTATGACAATCGCGATACCGGCCGTTCGACCAAATACGCGCCGGGCGAGCCGCCTTATACATTCGACGACATGGCGGACGATGCTATCCGCGTCCTTGACGACCATGGAATCCGAAAGGCGCATGTGGTCGGCATGTCGATGGGCGGCATGATCGCGCAGCTCGTTGCGTTGAAATACCCGTCGCGTGTCACTTCGCTGACGGTGATCAGCAGTTCGCCCTTGGGCATCGATACGTCGCATTTGCCCGGAACCACCGAGGCCTATAGGAAACATTCGGCCGAAGGCGCGAAGGTCGACTGGTCTGACCGTGGCCAAGCGGTCGATTTCATGGTCAAAAACGCGCGTGCGCTCGCCGGCACCGCGCATCCGTTCGATGAGGCGCGGACGAGAGCGTTCGTGGAACAGGACTACGACCGGTCCGGCGGCTTTCTCAGCGCGACCAATCACTTCATGCTCAAGGGCGGCGAAGATCGGAGCGGCGAGGACTGGACGGGGCGGCTGCACGAGATGAAGATTCCGCTCCTCGTTGTCCACGGCACCGACGATCCGATCTTTCCAGCCGAGCATGGCGCCGCTCTTGCCGACGCGGTCGCCGGTGCAAGACTGGTCCGGATCAAGGGCGGCGGCCACGAGCTGCATCCCGACGATTGGGCCGCGATCATCGATGCGATCGTCGCCCACAGCCGGGCCACGTAGCAGCGGGCCGAACCTTGACACCGGATGCCCGCGAGACGAAGCACCAAAGATAGGAGCAAAAATGTCCCTGACGATGCATCTTCATCCGCTGGCCTCCTTCTGCTGGAAACCGCTGATCGCGCTCTATGAGAACGGCACGCCATTCACATCGGTCGTCGTCGATCTCGGCAATGAACAGTCGCGCGCGGCGTTCCTGAAATTGTGGCCGGCCGGCAAGATGCCGGTGCTGCGCGATGAGGCGCTGGACCGGACCGTGCCGGAATCGACGATCGTCATCGAATATCTCAACGCGTATTATCCCGGACCGGTCGAGCTGATCCCCGGCGATCTCGATCTCGCCCGTCAGACCCGGCTTGCCGACCGCTTCTATGACTTCTACGTCCAGGAACCGATGCAGAAGATCGTTGGCGACCGGCTGCGGCCGGAGGGCAAGACCGATCCGTTCGGCGTCGAGCAGGCCCGCGCCCAGCTGCGCAGCTCCTACGCCATCATTGAACAGGACATGCAGTCGAGGACATGGGCGGTGGGTGCGAGCTTCACCATGGCCGACTGCGCTGCCGCCCCCGCGCTGTTCTACGCCAACAAGGTCGAGCCGTTCGGAGACGAATATCCTGCGGTCAGGCGCTATCACGACCGGTTGCTGCAACGCCCCTCGGTTGCCCGTGTGATCGAGGAAGCGCAGCCGTATTTCAAGCTCTTCCCCTACAACAATGGCTAGAGTGGTTCATCGTTTCACGGAAACGCCGAACCGCTCTATCTCTTCCGGACGGAAAACCGCTTCACATTTTTCCTGGAATTGCTTGTCTTATGACTTTCGCTGCCGAATGGGTCAGAAAGGAACGCTGAGAGAGGGTAGCCGCCCCCCCTCAGCGGCGAGGGTCGGATCG
>NZ_JAMYVA010000045.1:0-46282 GCF_040323505.1 Mesorhizobium sp. M0040 | reverse complement strand
TCCCAATCTGCAATCTCCCGCGCTCTCAAATGCGGGCAGATTGGCAAGGCAGGAGCGACATTCCTACTTTGCCAGATCCGGACATTTTAACTTAGCTGCTACAGACTTCAGGCGCATAGGCGTCAAATTGGAACCACCATTCGAACAGTTTCCACGGCTGGTAGATCGGCCAGCCGACTGTCACAAACCATGGCGCGCCCAGTGGCGGCTGATAGGAGAGCATGTGGGCGCACCATTGGGTTGCAGTCCACACGCCAAGAATGACAATTGCGAATACGACAGCGATCTGCCCAATCAGCAACTTCGTGGGTGTCAATGGCTTGCTCCGCTCTTCTGGGCAGACGGACCAAACATCGCGCCGAGCGATGAGAATTCGAACGGCCGCTACGTGCGACTAGGTGCGATGACAAGGTTGATAGGCATTGTTCAGCTGCGAACAGCAAAAATCCGCCGCAGCAACCGATCGGCGGTGCCAGGTACGCGGTTTGGTCGCAGAAGATGTTGGGGCTTCAGGCGCGGGCACATTGAAGATGTGCTGACAGACAAACCTTTGGAGCCGACGCGTTTGTGCGATTAGCGAGCTGAAGGGCTCGGCGAGAAGTCGTCGTTCTCAATCGGGCGACGGGGGATACATCGGCGAAGACGGCATAAGGGAGGATGCGCCAGACCGAGCCGACGGAATGGTCGTAGCCAAGGCCTTGGAGCGCATAGCGCCTGGCCGGGGGGCCGCCGCCAGCCAGACTTACGCAGCGCGTCGTTGAGCGAGGTGGAGACCCGAACGGGCTCGACGAGGGTCCACGGCGGTCACAATGTTGTGGTGGTGATCGCAGTAGACGCGATCCGGCGAAGTTGGCCCAGCACAAAAACGATAACCGCCGGGTACTGACGGGTCTTCGCTCACCGGGAAGCGGCATTGATAGAGGCCTAGCTGAATGAGGGGGACATCTCTCGAAGTTGGTCTGATATTTTCAGGCATGATGGTTTCCTAGTTCGTAGCAATTGCCGGGTGACGGCCGCAGTGCGACCCGTCAGGGGCGAGCTTCTCTCGTTTGGGAGGCTATGGATCACCATATGGTGTTGGTAGCACCATCAATGAAGCCCTACGCCCTGCTTCTGAAGCCAATAGTTTGCGACTTAAGGCCACACGCGGACGCATTAGCAATCTACCATCGTGTCCCCGAGGCACTCGCCCGCCGCGGTTTGCCGGGTGGGGCCCTAGGCCCACTCGCGGCGCTCGCACTCGATCTCGGTGCGGGTTTGCCGTGTCTCATCGCCCTGTCAGCGCCTTGCAAATGAGCGAAACCAAGCTGTCGCGCGCTCGCTCGTGGAGTGCGCCTTTCGGCCGCCATGCAAGGAAATCATCAACGCTCATCCAATCAGCCGGGTTTGTGTCGGCGTCTGGCTGGCTGAATTCCACATACAGATGCAGTTCGTCCGGCACGAAGACGACCCTCCACGATCCTTTGATGTCATTGGCAAGGTTATAGGCGAGGACGGCCATGGCGGGGCACTCCTTTCGCCGTGGAGCGTGCCTATCTCACGGGAAAATTCCATCGCCAGAAGTTGGTATTGACGCTCCCGCTTTCTCAGAAATCCAACGTCCGCATGATGCCGAAAGGTGCGGCTAGCTTTTTGTGTATCCTGGTTGGAACACGGGACCGCCGCGCAAGTTCGGTGCACGCAGCCATTCCTCCCCTCCAGGTATTGCTGCAGATCGGTATCCCGATCGGCCCGCGCTCCCCGCAAGGGCGCGGGCCTCGGCCTGTGGTGCTCATGCCATCTACTTCGATCCGCAAGATGGAATATGATCTGGATAGAAGGACCCTCTCGGTGTGGTTCGTCGCCAGCGGCAAGCGGTACGAGTTTGAGGGGGTACCGCCGGAAACCTTTGCCGCGTTCCGGGCCGCGTTCGCCAAGGGCCGCTATTTCAACGACCACATCCGCAACAATTTCCGCTACCGTCTGGTTGCGAGCGATAGCGACCCGGGATGACCTGACCTGCCGGCGGCTCAATCGTCCTGTCGCTCCAACCGGCGGTTGGTGGACGCGTTGCCGCCGTTGCGCTTAGGGTTGGTTACGGTCCGCGCTCACTTGGCAAGCCCACCCCGCATCCCCCCGCCTGGTGCAAAGCGTTTGATCGGTCCCGCCGTTCTGGCAGTGCGGCGGGACTTTTTTGCGGTCCAGGTGGAGCATCGGCGCGCGGGGAAGGCGCGGTGCACGCAGCACCCTTTTCTCATCCAACGTACGTCGGTGGCGCGCTGAAGGGTCTCAATGACGGTCTGCCGCCGGAACTCAACTAGCTGGACTATTGCTCGACCGGAAGCGGCTCGTGCTGCGGCTCAGCGTGGTGGAAGACCTGTCCAAGATCGCGCGCGTCGAACGTTTGGCCGCAGACTGGGCAGTAGACCAAGTGCTTCGACTCGTCCTCTACCGGCCCGTCATGCGGCCTGCCCTCATAGCCTGTCGCGATGTTGTCGGTTCTAATCCGGGGCAACGACAGTGCCTTACGTCGTTTTGGCGGCCGATATTTCTCCATTAGCCGGACCTTGTCACGGTCGACCGTGACCAGCGGCCCGAGGCCGATAGTCACGGTGTCCTCGTCGATGCGCGTGACCTCGCCTTTCAGGTCGATTTGCTGGCCTCGGTTCACCTTGGTGTGGTCGATGATGGAATGTGGGAAGTCGTAACCTGGGATCGAGACCCTTACGCGGTCCTCTGTTACCCGCGTCAGAACCCTGGCCGTAATCGCCACCTGGTCACCAATGCCTATTCTCCGAGCCATGCCATGGATTCTGGTGCGGGCAGTGTCTTCTTCAAGAGGCCTCTAATATACGCCGGCCATCCTAAGGCTGACCTACGACCAGAGTTACAAAAGTTGAACTTCACCGGGGAACACTCCTTCTGTCTGCCTGTTCAATTTGCCAGGCGCATCCCGCGCATTCAGACAGGAGAAAGAAGATGAAACGCATCCTTTTGGCTTCGGCCGTGCTGGCGGTGTCGGCCGGGCTTTCCTTTGCCCAGACGACCAGCGGAACTTCGAGCGGAACCTCGACCACCACAACCATGCCCAGCACGACGGATCAGGGCACCGGCACGACGAGCAGCGGGACCAACATGTCCGGCGATCAGGGCACCGACACGACCACCACCAGCGGCACCACAAATCCGAACTCGGCCAGAGACTGCGCGCCCGGCCAGCAGACTGGCAGCGCTCAGCAGGCGGCGCCTGGTCAGCAGGACACGACAGCCAACACCGCCGCGCCGGGCCAGGTGAAAAAAACCGACGAAGGTTGCTGATTGGCACATCGGCTCAGGTTGGGAATCACCAGCGTGTGGCTGGCTGATCTCCCCCGACCACCGCCTGAACTCAACTCGGCTGGCGAGCAAGTTCCCGCCAGCTCAACGTTCTGATGCTGAAAATACTGGACCAGATCTATGCGGTCTCACCGTTAGCGCCAGCGAAGCGACGACACCGGGGCGGGACAGGCGGGGCCGCTACAGCTCCAGGCTTGTCTTCCCGGTGCGCACGGCGTCGACGACTTCGCGCATCGAGTCGAGGACGAGCTGCCGACGATCCGCATGCGGATCAGCAACTCAGGGTCGATCGAGGGACGGCCGACCGGGCAGGCCGCACCCTATACCCAAGCGGAAAGGCCACGCCCACGCCTGGACACGGCCAGTGTATATCGGCGGGCTGCTTGCCAATGAGCTCTAGTGATGTCGAGCGCCCGCTGCGCCGATATGAGCGTGGAGGCCACGAACAGGCGTATCAAAGGTCTGGCCTGATCGCGCCGGCTGATGATGCGCATAAAGGCCTGGGGGCCAGGCATCAGCGGCTCGGCCGTCGCCACGATCTCGGCCTGCCGCCACTTGTAGAAGGGCGCCAGATACTGGCGGATGGCCTTTAGCGTAGCGTCATGCTGGAGCGCCAACGGATCGGGATCGATGCCGTCAAAGGCGACAAGACCAAGTACCCAGGACGGAAGCCAGCAGCGATGGGGAAGCGCGACAAGATCGTGAAGTTGGATGCCGAGGGCATGACCAGAACAGCGATAGCCAAAGGAACTGGGGGTCAGTGAGCGGAGCGTTTATCCGGCGCTTCAGGGGACCGGTGAGCGCCTATAGGTGACCACTAGGACTACGAGGCGAATTAGGCCCCACCAGACTATGAAACGCTCCTCGCCTAAGCTGACCCGCGCTCTTCCGTATCTTGACCCTCAGCTTCAGACGCCTGTCGAGGAAGTGTTCGACGCTGGCCATCACCCGTGCGCCCGCACGCTCGCTGCGAACATAGAGGGCAGTCGTCGGCGTAGCGAACGAAGCAGTGCTTGCGTCGCTCCAGTTCCTTGGCGAGTTCGTCCAGCATTCCGACTTTGAAACATGGCTGATTTCCACACAGTCGCGGCGGGGCAAGACCGGCTTTTAAGCGGTTGAGACGGATCATGGATGGTCGCTGGCTCTGGATGACGGAAACGGATCAAAACGACGGCTGGATGCTCTGCATAGTCAACGAGATCACAATCTGCGGCTTCGGAAGCGAGGCTAGTCTCCATGACGTCAGGGCACGCCGCCGCTTCCGGTCTGCCAGTCTGGCGCATGTGTCAACAGTTCCGAGCCGAAGCACTGCACCGCCCTCCCAGCCAAAGAAAGTTGGCTCGCCCGACTGGCAGAAGAAGGCCTCGATGCTTCGCGCCTTCGCGGGGCCGTCAGCCAGACCATCGCCGGTGAGCCGCCGAAGGAACGTGGCATCCTTGCCGCGCTGCGCCGATCCCGCTGCCGGAGCCGATCTCCAGGTCAAGATCTGATGCGACATCTGCTCGATACAAACCGCCTCGGAGCCCCTGCTCTAAAGGACGGCCCAACGAAACGACCATAATCTTTTCATCTCCTCCCTCACAGCCGTCGAATTCGTCGCGGTGTGCTTGAGAAGCCGTCGGGCAAGCGGCGTGACGAGCTCGAAAAATAGTTCGCGGCGTCGGACGGTGCACAGATGCTTTTTGCCGGTCGGGTCCTGTTGTTCGACGAGAAGGATGGTCCGGCGAGGCAAAGAGCCGGGCCCAAGGAGAGCCTGCTCAGCCTCAATCGCATCGGCCAGCGGTTCTTTGAATTCGCGGTAATCCACATTCATGCAACCACTGCCCTTGTCTTCGCGTTTAGCTGCGTTCAATCGTGGGGAGCGACAAGAATGCGGGCCTTCAGTCCAATTACAATCTGCCTCAATCGCAACCTGACGGTGGTCGCGTCCATAGCCGACGCAATGAAGGTGCTTCAGCAACCATGGCCTAGAATGGGAAAGCCGGGGCGGCTCAACGCGATCCGAATGGTCGAGGAGTCCCTCGCCGGGCATTGCAGCCAGCAAGCTGCGCTCGAGGCCTTCAAGGCGGCCGCGGCTGAACAGGGACTCCTTAGAACAAGAGGGACCACCGCAGGTCTGGGGAAAATTGCGCGGATGGTTGAAGATCTGATGTGAGGTCATGCCGGCCTCGCTAACACTGAAGAGCCGCCCCACTTGAAGCCCGAAATACTGCCTTCTCCCGCGGCAGCCGAAACCGCCTCAAACGGGCTATTAGCCTGGACGTGAGAAGGCCCTGGCTTCGTCCGGGACAGCCAGGACCCAAGTCGCGGCGGTGGCAACTAATCTGGTGGTGGCCGTCAGATGGTTCAGCCAGGTCGGCACGAGAACCGAAGATAACCGGGACTGTGCCGGCGTCGGCATTCGCAAAGAGGGGCACTCTGCATCGTTCTCGATGGCTAATCAGCAGGAAGGAACGTCTTGGCCTCTTTGGCAGCAGGCTCGAAGGCCTGACGGACCTCCACCGGGGTCAGCCGCCCCTAAAATGCGTCGGCGCAGGACTGGATCGCCAGCTTCCACTTCGGTCCCCTCTTCGGCCACTTCATGTTCCTCGGCGGCTCCCTTGACGTGGCTCACCCCGTAGGTGAGCCCAGGTCGGTTGGCCCTGACGTAGACCGGAGGGGATAACCAGTGGAGTGCCATGAGGGGGAACTTAGGCGGGAAGAGCCCGTTGACCAACCCAGCTGTAGGCGCGGATAGGGGAACGATGTAGGCCCCTCGCGGGTTTAGAGGTTGCAGCGGTCGTTCTTCGGATGTGCAGCCGCTGTGGCGGGGGTCCGTCGCCTCTCCTTGCTGGCGGCGGGCTCCGCAAAGCGCGGTGTTGGTCGGAGATAATAGAACCTTATACCGCAATCCAACTTAGCTAGTTGTAATGTCCCCTCCTCTTTTGCAGCAGCCAGGAATGCCCTGCAGGCCTCCTCCGGCTCCATCTGACGCTGCCCCCAGTTTCTATCCATTTTTGAGTTCCTCAGCCCTCCAGGAACGCCAGAAGCGCCGCATTCACCGCGTTGCTCTCTTCGCGTTGAACCCAATGCGTCCCCTCCTCGAAAGTCTGCAGGCGGCCATCGTCGCAAAGGGCGAGACTGCGCTTGGCCAGCCCGGATTCCAGAGCCTGGTCCTGCATCCCCCACATAACAAGAGTAGGCGTCGTGATCCGCTCCTTCAGGCTCGGGCGAAAGCGCAAGGCGCGATACCAGTTGAGCATGCTGGTCAGCGCCCCCGGCCGCTCCCAAGCCTGCCGATATTCTGCAATCTCCTCTTCTTCGAAGGCGCCTTCCCGGCTGGATGTCCTGAGTGCTCGTGCGAGCAAGGCCGAGCGGCGCGCACCCAAAACGGCTTCGGGCAGCAAGGGGCTCTGGAAGAAAACCGCGTAGCTGCTCCGCAGAAACTGCGTCGGAGATCGCAGGGCATGGGTAAACAGCACCTCGGGATGGGGCGCATTCAGGATGACGAGCTTGTCCAGGCGATGAGGCAACTTTGCCCCGGCGGCCCAAGCGACGATGCCGCCCCAGTCATGGCCGGCGAGGTGAAACCTTCCGATGCCGAGCGCGTCGGCCAGGGCGACGACATCGCCGAGGAGCTTGGGGAGGGTGTACTCGCGGATGCCCTCTGGCTTGTCACTGGTGTTGTAGCCCCTCTGGTCGGGAACGATGACCCGATATCCGGCGGAAGCGAGCGTACCGATCTGCCGTCTCCAGCCGATCCAGAAGTCCGGGAAGCCGTGCAGGAGCATGACCGGCTTACCCTCGGCAGGCCCGGCCTGAACGACATGAAGCCGAATACTTCCGGCGTTGACGAACTGATGTTCAGGCGCGAGTGAGATCATGGCTGGTAACGTGGGTGTCGTTAAAGTGATCCAGCGCAATGAGGATTTAGATCAGGCTGCGTCGTCCCGACAACATGCACGCTCAGCCGATGGGCATGGGAGCCGAAGGGCCAAGTGGGGATGGCGCAGGTGTTGCTGCAGGCGGCGGATGTTTATTTGTAAGCGCAGGTCTGCACCTGCATCCTTTGGCGCTATTATACGTTTGCCCCGCGAAGAAGATGCTCCGGACCGGCGGCCATGTCGAAGAAACCAACCGAGGACGCTTACGAAGGTCAAGTGCAACTTGAGCGGCGGGCCGAACGGGAGAGCCGCGGACGCAATGCCGAATGGCCGTCAGAGATTCCCAGCCGCGGCTGGAAGGACGTGCTGTGGCGGGTCTTTGCTGAGATAACCGAGGACCGTGTTATGCTGATCGCGGCGGGGGCTGCATTCTATCTGCTTCTTGCCCTCTTTCCAGCGCTTGCCGCGTTCGTGTCCATCTATGGTTTCGTCGCCGACCCTCAGACCATCGCTGAGCACATTGCGTTCCTTGGCGGCGTACTGCCTTCGGGAGGTCTGGATATTATCAGATCTCAGCTTGCGTCCTTGGCCGCTCAGAAGGCTGGCGCGCTCAGCTTCGGCTTCATCTTCGGCCTTGCCGTCGCACTGTGGAGCGCCAGTAACGGCATAAAGACGCTATTCGAAGCCATGAACATCGCCTACGAGGAGAGTGAAAAGCGCGGCTTCATCCACCTGAATCTCCTGGCCTTGGGCTTCACACTTGGCGCCATCCTCATTGGTATCGGCTTTATCATCTCGGTGGGGATTGTGCCGGCCATGCTTGTGCTGCTGAACCTCGGCGGCTGGACCGAAGCCCTTGTGCGGATCTTTCGGTGGCCGATGATGCTGATCATGGTGGGCGTCGGGATCACGCTGATTTACCGCTACGGACCCAGCCGGGAAAGGGCAAAGGGGCAATGGGCGACATGGGGCGCCTTCCTTGCCACTGTGGTCTGGATCGCAGTCTCGATAGGCTTCTCCTATTATCTTGAAAACTTCGCCAACTACAACGCCACGTATGGAGCTCTTGGGGCAGTCATCGGCTTGATGATGTGGACTTGGATTTCTGTGATTATCCTGGTTGTAGGTGCGGAGCTGAATTCCGAGATGGAGCATCAGACAGCGATGGACACCACCACAGGTGCGCAGCAGCCGATGGGTGCGCGAGGTGCCACGGTCGCCGACACACTGGGCGGACCGGCCGATGCCGCCGACCAGCAGTCGCGTTTGGACGAGCGCAACGCGTAGCGCGCAGATCAATTTGCACGCCATCGTCAAGCGGCTGCAGCCGAGCGTGAGCAACGGCTCAAGGCGCTGGTCGCCCGGCTTGCCCAGGTGACTGGCGATCTCACCATCCAGAAGCAACGCAAAAGCATCGTCGCCGATGCCGAAACCTCGCCAGCCTCGACGAGGTTCATTGTTCTGCTCAAGCGTCAGAGCCGCCGACTTGAAGGGCGAGATCGCCTCGCTACTCGACGACGATCCGCTGTGGGCCTGTCTCGATCAGGCCTTCGGTTCGGTCAAGGGCCCCGCGTACTCCTGATGGCCGAGTTGTCCGAGATTGACACCTTTCCAATAAGGCCATCGCCAAACTCGTGGGCTTGGCGCCGATCGCCAATGACAGCGGCAGACGCAGCGGTCGAAGACCGGTGCGCGGCGGCCGTAAAGGTCCGCGCTCCAGCCTCTTCCTCATCGCGCTCACCGTCGCCAGATATGATCCCCCCGCGCCTTCAGACAGGAAAGGAAAAGATGACTATTCGCATTGCGCCCGCCCGCAAGCTACCCATCATTCCCAATGCAAAAGCACGCGATGCGCGCCACGAGTTCGCAAACGCAACTTGACACCCCAGATAGTCACTCATTGGGAACCAACGGGCCTTACCTCCGTTTGCTCCTCGAATGGAGGAAACCATGAACAACCGGAATTCTGAACGGCGTCCCCCGACTGCGGTAAGAGCTGGTGACGGTACCTCGGAAGACATAGGAGCGACCGTAAGCGGCACGTTATCCAAAGCGTCCGACATAGCGCAAGGGGCAGCGGAAACCGCCAAACGGGCGGCCGTTGGTGGCGCGTCCACCGTGACCAATCAGGTGAAGGAGATGTTGGACCGTCAGGTCGGCAGCGGCGCCGAGGTGATGGGCCAACTGGCGAGTTCGACCAAGCGTGCGGCCGAGGACCTCGACGCAAACGCACCGATAGTCGCTGGGGTCGTGCGCACCTTCGCGAATAGGCTTGATGGATACGCAGACGACCTGCGAGACAGGTCCGTCGATCAGCTGGTTCTTGCAGCGTCCGATTTGGCGAGGCGCAAGCCGGGTTTGGTGTTTGGGCTGGCCGCCGTAGCGGGCTTTTTGACGTTCCGCACACTGAAGAGCGCGCCTCCCGCACCAGAGTCCAACAAGGGAAGGCGGCAGGGAGCGAACTGATCTGATGGCACAGGAACAACTGAAGAATTCGCCTCTCCCTCAAGCACTGTCGGCAGTGTTGGCGGACGTCGCGGACCTCTTTCAAAAAGAGTTGCGCCTGGCGCATGCGGAGCTGTCCGCCAACGTCTCAACGAAGCTCCAAGCAGGTGTGTGGATGTCTGCTGCTGGCGTGCTGGGAGTGGTCGCCGCTCTGCTTCTAGTGCAAGCCCTCGTACTTGGAATAGCCAGCTTAGGGATGGCCCTGCACTGGTCGTGTCTGATCGTCGCGGCCGCAACGGCCCTCGCCGCTGCTTTCGCCTACTATCGGGGCCGCGCTGATGCGCAAAAAGAACTTCTGCCGACACACTCCATAAGCCAAATAAAGCAGGATATTGCGACAACCAAGGAGCAATTAACATGAGCCGCAATTCACAGGTCCAGGATTTTGGAACGAAAGAATGGCTTCTCAGCTCCGCTAGGAACAATCCCGAAGGCCTTCTGCTCGTCGCAGCAGGGTGCGCGCTGCTAATGCGCAGCCGCAGTTCAAGTGCCGGGCATCGCGAGCAATCCCGTGCAACCGACGGGCGCCAAAATGCTCCGCACGTACGCACCGCCAGCGGCGGGGCGTCCAAAGCGCAGGAAGAGGCTAGCGAGACAGCAGAGGCCATGCGCGACAATTTAGCCGGCATTGGGGAGAAGGTGAGTGAAACCGCAAGTCAGTACGCATCATCCGCCGCGTCATACGCAGAACAGGCCGGTCGCTCCGTATCCGAGAAGTCAGGGCGCGTGGTGCAGCAAGCCCAATCAACGTTGCAAGACACGATTGGCCGCATGGTGGAAGAACAGCCATTGGCTTTTGTTCTGGCCGGCTTCGCAGCTGGTGCCGCTATAGCTGCTGCTTTGCCGGCCAGCGATGTCGAGAGGCGCACGCTCGGCCCAGCAGGAGAGCGATTGACGGATGCTGCTGAAAAAGCTGGGGAACGCTTGAAGTCCTCGACAGCAAAGGCGGGCGAACGGCTCAAAAGCGCCGCCGAGGAACATGGGCTGAATTCGGACGGCCTCAAGGAGGTCGCAAAGGACGTTGCGGGCACCTTTGGAAGCGCCTTATCAGAACAGCAATCAAGTGAATCCGTGCAGCCGTCTTCGCCAAGCCCACGTGGATCTAGCGGTCCATCCAGTCCGGCCGCCAAGCTGCACCCGGGCAGCGCCACCCCTTCGGAAGGAATAACGGCCAAATCGCAGCGGGCGGGCAACGCTCGGTCGAGCAAACCTGCCCGCCCCGGTGGCAAGAGAGATTTATGATGGCGGATCCGCAACTTGAGCATCTTGAATACGAAGTTGAGGCTGCCCGGGCTAAGCTCGCCGACGACTTGTCGACACTTCGGTCGCCAAACATGCTGTCCGAGTTTACCGATGATTTGAAACACGAAGCGCTTGAGACAAAGGATGCGCTGGTGGAGAAAGCAAGATCCTCAATGCAATCGGTGGCGCAGGCGATTATTGACGATCTCAAGGCCAAGGCGGCTGCCAATCCGAGCGCTGCTTTGGCGATAGGGGCCGGTTTGGGGTGGCGTTTCCTCCGCCATCCGCCGATCGCAACCGCACTCGTCGGAGCGGGATTGATCAGCTTATTGCGGACCAATTCAGCCCGGCCACCCGGCGAGCAGCAGATTGATCACCTATCGTACGCCAAGGAGCGCCTGAAGGAGCAATCTAGCGATTTGGCGGAAAGCGTCAGTGATTTCGCTCTTGAAACGGCTGGCAAAATAAAACGCGAAGCTGCCGAGTTGACCGGCGTGGCCAAGGAAACTGTTAAAGAGAAGACAGAACGTCTGGCTGCGGGTATCCGCCATAGCGGCGTTGGGCCGCACCAGGGCGAGACTGTCGCAAAAGCATCCGCACCCTTCGATGAAGCTTCGTTAGCTGTTCAAGACGCATCGGGCAATGAGCATACCGAGGACAAACTCCTTCTGGCGGCGGCGGGTTTGGCAGTCGCCGCGGCTGTCGGCTTTGCCTATCAACGACGTCTGAATGACCGGATGGACACCGACCGAACTGGATGAGCGTAGACAGAGGTCATTGCAGAGAAACAGTCGTCCTGAAGGCAAAGTATGATGCCGCGCTCACATTTATCGAGTCCCGACGAGTTCAGCCATCGGATTGCATATTCTGGAACCACGGACGGCGCGATGACGATGCGCACGGCGGAGAAGATCGGACAAAGCGGTCAACCCCTTCGAGCATGATGATCGTCGGCCGGTCGGTCACGGCCTTCAGCGAAACCGCCAGCGACCGGCTGAAGCGGAATTCACCCCGAACCGTGCAAGTGCTGCCGACCCCATAACGTGAGCGCAACGGCGCGCTCTGTCCGCTGTCAGGACGAACTTTCTTCGATCCGGCTTGGCGCTGCCGGTGCCCGCGCACGCACTGCTCAGTGATCAGGGACGAGTGTTCTCGGGCATTCCGCTATCGCGACCTCGTTTCGAACGTTTTAACACGCCCCCTCAAGCTTGATCTCGCCGAGCGCTGCGCTAGCCCTTCCGATCTTGGCTAGTGCCAATGCGTATTCGACCAGGCTTGCGCAGACGAACGCTTCAACTCTCTAAGTGACGACGCCGCAATATTAGCATCGCTCGTCGTTGCAATTTCTCGAAATGCGCAGCTCGGGACCGCCTGCTAGGCGTGTTCGTTGCCCAGCGTTCACGAAGGGGACGCGCTAGCGGACGAATCCCGATCACCCAGTTCACGGTCACTACGTTCCTACCCGATCACCGCTTGGCGCTGTCGCTGTCCGCTTCGGCCCGCGCAAGGAACTGCTCGGTCGTCGAGGGAAGACGGGTTTTCAGCCAATCCG
Source organism: Mesorhizobium sp. M0040 (assembly GCF_040323505.1). Lineage (NCBI taxonomy): Bacteria > Pseudomonadati > Pseudomonadota > Alphaproteobacteria > Hyphomicrobiales > Phyllobacteriaceae > Mesorhizobium > Mesorhizobium sp. M0040. The sequence continues at coordinate 33,805 of NZ_JAMYVA010000045.1, read as the reverse complement.
CCATCGCGACTTCCTCTCGCAGATTCTCTTCGCAAACCCGAAGAGCCTCCGTTTCGCCGAGCGATCGAGCAGCGGCAATCAGGATCGTGTAGGAGGCGATTTCCATGTGCTCGAACGTGTAGCTCGCGAGCGATCCTTTCATCACCTCGTCTCCAGCGAAGACGCCGCTCAGCGATTGCGCCATCGCCGTCAGCTTACCGCCAGCGTCCTTCATCGTGGATGAACCCTCGTCCATCTGATCGAGACAAGTCTTCAGCCGGGCAGCCTGCTGCTTCGTCTCGTCGAGGTGCTGTCGGATCCGGTCGCTCAGCTCGGGATAGTTCTCGATGCGACCCAACTGCCCGTTCAACATCGTTTCGGCCTGCTCTTCCATGGCATGGGCATCTCTAAGCCATTGGACAAACCATTCGCGGCTTTCTGACATCTCGAATCTCCTTTGCGATCTAAGGAAACTTTCAGAAGAGGACATTGTTCCGGAGTAGAGCCCGCCGAACGGGCCTTGACCGTCGCAGAGATCAGCGTCGTGGCGGGTCTCAATTCACCTCGCGAAAAATCCTGCAGCGATGCGTGGAAAAGGCCAAGATCGCGGAAGATCGGCGCAAGGAAAACGGCCCGTGGACGCTCGCCGCTGCGCCGCTCCATCACAAAGTCCAACTGGCACTGGCCGCTTCCTGGCCATCCGACGCGGCGACATACGGCGACATATTGAAGGTCCCGCATGGCATACTGCGACCGCTGCATGTCGTTCCCGGCAAGTAAGAACGGCAAGCAGATGAAGCTACCAGCGCTCGGCGAAGCTGAAGTGGATTCTCGACGAGGCGCTGATCGCGGCCGCTGGCGCTCCGCATTGAGCCTTGTGCCTCACCGCGCCACCGCAGTCACAAGGAACGCGACGGCCTCTCCGCTCGTTGATTGCTTTTCGACTCGAGCCGCCGTCATGAGGTTCTAATATACGCCGGCCATCCTAAGGCTGACCTACGACCAGAGTTACAAAAGTTGAACGTCATCGGGGAACACTCCTTCTGTCTGCCTGTTCAATTTGCCAGGCGCATCCCGCGCATTCAGACAGGAGAAAGAAGATGAAACGCATCCTTTTGGCTTCGGCCGTGCTGGCGGTGTCGGCCGGGCTTTCCTTTGCCCAGACGACCAGCGGAACTTCGAGCGGAACCTCGACGAGCGGAACCTCGACCACGACGACCATGCCCAGCACGACGGATCAGGGCACCGGCACGACGAGCAGCGGGACCAACATGTCCGGCGATCAAGGCACCGACACGACGACCACCAGCGGCACCACGAATCCGAACTCGGCCAGGGACTGCGCGCCCGGCCAGCAGACTGGCAGCGCTCAGCAGGCGGCGCCTGGTCAGCAGGACACGGCAGCCAACACCGCCGCGCCGGGCCAGGTGAAAAAGACCGACGAAGGTTGCTGATTGGCACATCGGCTCAGGTTGGAATCACCAGCGTGTGGCTGGCTGATCTCCCCCGACCACCGCCTGAACTCAACTCGGCTGGCGAGCAAGTTCCCGCCAGCCGAGCATCAGTTCAGGAACCTTTGCGCTTGCTTGTGCTTTCAGTGGGGCACGCGTGGTTTCTTTTGCTTTCGGTCAGATAGATGTCCGTCTGCTCGCGCATCTTGCCTGAAGGGAGCTGCGGTCGCGCTCAGAGGAGAGCCGCGCTGTATTGCCGATAGCGCTGGAGCGAAGAAGCCCTACGGCAACCGGCAGTTGGACTGACACCAAGTTGGCTCCGAGAGCGTTGGGAACAGCCTGGCACGGCACGTTGCTCAGTTTGGACCTTCGCAAAGGATGCATGGAATGGCGAAAGACGTTTCTCGCGAGGAAGAGCAACGCGGCACCGGAAAGGTCCTCATCTGGGGCGCCGCGATCGCCCTTGTTCTCTTTGTTGCCCTGCTGGCCATATTCGTTCTGGGGTAGTCCTGACTGCTGCAGCAGGATCTAACTTGGGTGCACGACGTTCTGAGCCTAGAGAGCTGCAGAGCCTACTTGGATCTTGAGCACCGTGGGGTTGAATGCAAGCTCCCGTGTGGTGCAAGTGACTGCTAGGCTTTCGCGGTTTTGGTGTCCTCTTCGGTTTAGATGCCGCGGGCCGACGTCACAGCAAGTGCGGCCTTCAGGCGCTGCTCCCGAAGCCGCGGTCTTTGCGTCTCGTGCCGCAGGCTCAATGTCGGTCAATCCTCGTGCAGCATCCGAGGCGCGCTCGTCTCCTGGCTTGTCTTTCTTTCTCGGTAGGCAACTTCCTACACTCCGATGTGCCAGCACAGTCGGCTGTCGGCACCCAACCATGGTCGCCATATCGTATTCCACGCCAACAGAAAAAACCCGCCTCGACTGCCGCTAAGCGCGCGCATCCCCGCCTCTGGAACGCTTCAAACACTTTGCCGTTGTTAAAGGCACCTGCAGGAGCCAGGCATGAGAGTATTCCAACGAATTTTGCCGCTCGCCGTGTTCGCGTTGCAACTCTTTGCCGTGCAGTCATTTGCTCAGACCGAGCAGCAAGATCTTCCGGGGCAAGGCGCATCATCGACAACCGAAGATGCCGAGGATGTCGGCGTCGACGTTTCGCTTGGCAGGCACGAAGTGAAACAGCAGATCGCACGGGAGCTTGGAATCTCCGAGGTGGAAGTGCCTCTGGCAGTTCATGTGCCTATCGAGCTCGCCAAGCGGGTCTGCGAGAAAGAGGTATTCCACGCACGCGCCAATGTGAACCGAAGCTGCACCGCGACGAAATACATCCCGGAAATTGCCGAAGCAGCACGAAATCGTCCGCAAACCTCTGCCGTTCCGGAGCAATAGGCGAAGACGAATACTATGGGATAAAGAAGGGGTGCTTAGCTACTCTGGGCGATCGACAAAGCGCCGCCCCGAAAGTGTGGAGCGCTTGCGCGTAAGTTTTCAGGCAGCGTCGATACCGCTTGGCTTCCCCACAGGATGAATCAGTTTGGGGCCGTATGCTTCGAAAAAAGACGCACACCAGATTGCGAAGGCAACGTTCCGGGCGGGAGTTGAGATCCTCACCCTCTTCGGGATGGAGGCCTACCCTGTGTTCGTAGACAAGCGTTCCGCCTTTCCAGCCGGTGTAGACGAGCAGCAGAACGACAATCGTTGATAGCGCCAGGCCCCAGGGCAAGGCGCCCTCGGCGGCACCGGCGCTTAGGCGCAGCATGAAGCTGGCCAGCGCCAGCACCATGGCCACGACATTGCCGACCATATGGTGCCTCGCTGCATTGATGGACCGCACCCTTGAATTTCCAAGAAAATCGGTAAAGCCGGCCAGCGCCGCGGCAGCGCTCATCAACAGGACAAAGCCGAGCAACCAGAAGGATGCTTCGGCCCAGAATGCATTTCCGGTGGACCAGATGCCGCCGACGCCGTGCAAAACCGCCGGCCCTACTTGTTCTTTTTGAGGAGACGAGCTTCCCTCAGGATTGAGCCGCGATCGAAGCCGACCAGCGACATTATCTCGCGTATGTGGTGTTCGGATACGCCTGACTCTCGCGCGAGCTCGCTGACGATTTCAGATTTCGGGCCGAGCCGCCCTTGTTCTTCCGCCATTACACCAATGCCTCGTATTGGGCCAAGAGTGCGACAGTCGCTCCCAAGCGTCAGCGGCCATGTTGTATTGCTGACGATTTGCTATTGTACGGTTCCGGACCAATTCTAGCCAGGGGATTCGCTCAGGTCTGCACTTGCCGTCCAAGCGCCTGCCGGGAAGCCGACAGTAGTTCTTCCTCGTCCACTAGTCCGGCCATGTAATTTGCAATGATCCGGGACGCCAACGCCTTAAGCGCTTCTCCAACCCTCTCGGACTCCGAGAAGAGATCGGGAACCTTGATCAGGTGCGGGCAAAGGTCCGTTGCGAAAAATGCGGCCGCAAGGACTCGATGACAGCGGAAACCCTTCAGGCAGACGATCCTCATTCCGGAACTTCCGCAATGGAGCGCAGCCGAGATGCTCAAGCCGCTGCTGGCGCGGCGGACTGAAATCAGCGGTCAACCCGACCGTCGCTCGCTGTTGGCTGCCGGTGTGCCGTCGCCGAAGGAACAACAAGAGACTGGTCCAGTTAGAGCCATGCATGCGTCGATAGAAATGAAAGAGGAGATGACAATGGCGACGAAAAAAAGCTCTCAGGGCAGCTCCAAGGGCTTGGAAGACCTTTTTCTATGATGGTCTGAAAGACATCTACTACGCCGAACGCAAGATTCTGACGGCGCTCCGGAAAATGGCAAAGGGCGCGGAGTCCGAAGAGTTGAAAGCGGCGTTCGAAAAACATCGTGACGAGACGGAAGGGCAGATCGAGCGCCTGCAGCAAGTTTTCGACGCCTTTGGCAAGAGAGCCCAAGGGAAAACGTGCCCGGCGATCGACGGCATCATCGAAGAAGGACAGGAGATTTTGGAGGAATTCGAGGAGGCTCCGGCATTGGACGCGGGTCTCGTGGCTGCAGCCCAGTCCGTCGAACATTATGAAATAGCGCGCTACGGGACTCTTGTCACATGGGCCGGGTTACTTGGCTTGAAAGACGCCGTCCCGCTACTCGAACAGACGCTCAAGGAAGAAAAAGCAACCGATGAGGCGCTCACCCGACTAGGCGAAACAGGCGTCAACGAACGGGCGATGCAACAGGCCGCATAACTTCGGATCGAATCGACGCGACCGCGGCCCCCGGCAGACTGGATTGGAGCTTGGTTGTATTCGCCAATCCAGGCACACGTGTACACCGCAGCCGCCGAGCCGTCGACGTGGTGGTGGCCGACCGGTTTCGACTAGGCCACCGGAACTGACAATGGGGGACTGCGAATGCGATTACTTGCCCACGCCTTGGGCGACAGGATGTTGGTATGAACGAGGATACCGCTCGTCGGCCCACGGCAGGCTCTTCCGGGTTCGACAGCTTTTTCATGGCTGGTTTCGAGTGTTCCTCCCACAGGCGCGCCGACGGGGCCCGTCTTGATCTGATCCGCGCGACCTCACATGACATCCATGCACATGCCGACTATCGCCGTTGTGCCGAGCTTGGGCTTCGCACGATCCGCGACGGCTTGCGCTGGCACCTGATTGAAACAGCGCCCGGAGTCTTCGACTGGTCGAGTTGGACGTCGGCGATCGAAGCAGCCCAGGCGGCCGGGGTGCAGATTATCTGGGATATCTTCCACTATGGCTCGCCAGACCATATCGACCAAGGTGGCCCGGGGTTTATCAAGGCCTACGTCCGTTTCGCCGCGGAAGCTGTTCGGGTTCATCGCTCCGCTACCGGGGTGGCTCCCCTGGTGTGCCCGATCAACGAGATTTCGTTTTTTGCATGGGCTGTGGAGGTCGGCTATTTCCCCCGCGTCGGGCCGAACAAGCGTGGATGGTTCAAACGACACCTTGTCAGGGCAGCGGTCGCCGGCGTGAGGGCCATGCGGGAGGCCGAACCCGGCTGCAGGTTCATCTGGGCTGAACCGCTGATCCATATTGCTCCTCGTGACCGTACTCACCCCGAGCGGCGGCGCGCCGAAAATGCTCGCCAGGGCCAATTCGAGGCGTATGACATGCTGATCGGGCGCGTGGAACCGGAGTTGGGCGGCAGCGAGGACCTTGTCGACGTCATCGGCCTCAACTTCTATCCGCACAACCAATGGTACTTGAATGGCCCAACGATACCGATGGGGCACCACGAATACCGTGCACTTTCGGAATTGCTGGTCGAGGTCGCCGAACGATACAAGAAGCCAATGTTCATCGCCGAGACCGGCGCCGAAGGTTCAGGGCGGCCAGCCTGGCTTCACTACGTTTGCGACGAAGTGCGCGATGCGACGAGCCTCGGTGCACCTGTTCAGGGTATATGCCTGTACCCGGTGACGGCCTACCCAGGTTGGGACAATTCGCGCCACGCCGAAGTCGGCTTGTTCTCCACCATTCATGCGGACGGCTCGCGCACTGTTCGCAAGCCACTTGCGGACGAGTTGGAGCGCCAGCGCCAATCGTTCTTGGCGTTTGAGGAACAACAAGCAAGCGCGCTATAGCCTCGCTGATACGAACAGTGCGCGCTTTTCAGCTGCATCAACAGCACAGCATATCTAGAGCTGTTCGCCGAGAAGCCGAGAAACATCGTTGGTCTCTTTGGCCGTGGGTCGCCCGACGCCGGTCAGGCCGGCGCATCATTCACTCGGCCGCCTCGCGCTGCGTCGGCGTGACGAGCATCCCGTTTGCTGGCAGGCGTGTCTGAATGCGCCCGAACGTAGCCAATGCCTGGCCGACCACCTGATCCATATTGTAATAGCGATATGTTGCAAGACGTCCGACGAACCAGACCTCCGGGCACGCCGCGGCCAAAGCTTCGTATCGTTTGTACAAAGCCTCGTTTTCGGCCCGCGGCACCGGGTAATAAGGATCTCCGACGTCGGTGGGGTATTCGTAGGTGAGGCTGGTCTTCGGACTCTGCTGACCGGTCAGATGCTTGTACTCGGTGATCCGTGTGTATTTTTCCGTCTGCGGATAGTTGACGACGGCGACCGGTTGAAACTGCTCGCAATCAAGCGTCGTGTGCTCAAAGCGCAGCGAACGGTAGGGCAAGCGACCAAGCTTCCAGTCGAAATACTCGTCGATCGGACCGGTATAGATCATCTGCTGGAAGGGGATCTTGTCGCGAATTTCGCGGTAGTCGGTCTGCAGCATGATCTTGATCTTGGGATTATCCAGCATGCGCTGGAACATGCGCGTATACCCGCCTGCCGGCATTTTCTGGAAAGTGTCGCCAAAGTAGCGATCATCCCGATCGGTCCGGGTTGGGACTCGCGCCGTCACCGACTTGCTCAGCTGGGAAGGGTCAACACCCCACTGCTTCCTCGTGTAGCCGCGGAAGAATTTCTCGTAGAGCTCTCTGCCTACTGTGCTCACCACGACGTCCTCGGCGGTGCGGACTTCTTTGACCGTTTCGCGTCGGAAAGCGAAGAAGTCCTGCAGCTGCTCGGACGTCAATTCAAGGCCGTAGAGGCGGTTTATGGTGTCGAGATTAATCGGTATCGGCAGCAGCTTTCCATCGACAAGCGACAGCACACGATGTTCGTAAGGCCGCCATTGCGTGAATTGCGACAGATAGTCGACGATCGATTGGGCGTTGGTGTGAAAGATGTGAGGCCCGTAACGGTGAATTAGTATTCCCGCCTCGTCGTAGCAGTCATAGGCATTGCCGCCGACGTGATTTCGTCGGTCTATGATCAGGACGCTTTCCTGCCGTTGCGATGCGATACGCTCGGCCAGCACACTGCCGGCGAAACCGGCCCCTACGATCAACCAGTCGAACACGCTCACGCCCTCCTCAGGAATGGGACGACGCTCTTCATCGCATGGGCGCGCTCGATGTGGGCAGCCATCGCGCTCCAGGTCTTCTCCCAGGACATGTCGGCGAGGTAGGCGTCGGCCTTCTTCACCAGGAAATCGCGGGGGTGGGCCAGGATCGAGCGAAGCTTGGCCTCGATGTCCTCCGCCTCGACAATCTCGACAAGGCCTTCGACGCCGTAGGTACGCACAACGTCGACGATCGCCGTGGACAACACCGGCAGTCCTGCCGCAAGAAACTCGGGAGTCTTGGTCGGGCTGATGTAGCGGGTCGCATCGTTGAGCGCGAACGGCATCCAGCCGGCACTCCAATGCCTGAGATAGTTCGGCAGGTCTGCATAGGACTTGCCGCCCAGCCAATGCAGGTTGCCTGCCGTGGGAAGGCTCGCCCGATCGATCTTGACGACAGGGCCGAGCATGACAAAATGCACGTCTGGCATTGCCGCAGCCGCATGCGCGATAAGTTCAAGGTCGAGCCGTTCGTCGATGACCCCGAAGTACCCCACCCTCGGGTGAGGTATGTCGGCCTGATCGAACGGGTCTTCACCTGGCGCCCTAGCCTGATGGAAATGGGTAACGTCGATGCTGCTCGGGAAGGGAAAGATCGCCCGATGCAAGCTGCGCTTGGCCTCGTAGAGGCTCTGCCCGCCCGTGAAGACGACATCGGCACGTTGCAACAGCGCCTTTTCCAACTGCGTCAACTCTGCGGGAGCGTCTTTGAACGCGGAGAGTTCATCCATGCAGTCGTAGACGCAGACGTCACAGGCGAGATGATCGCTGAAGCGTAGCGCCATGGGCGTGTAATACCAGGTCGTCAATCGGTCATGCGGCGTGGAGGCGAGGATCTGATCGACGAACCTGCGCTGGATTGCGTCCGCCCTGGTCGCGGAAGTACCAACTGGGATCAGCGGCGTCACTATTCTGATCTTGGGGGTAATATTGTGCACCCGCATCGAAGGGTGGCGCCTCTCATCGAAGATCGGCTCTTCGAAGTAAATTAGCTGTTGCTGTTTTGACGCCAGGGTCAGAATGTGTTGTGGTCTCTGATATACGAAGTTCCATCGGAGGTGTGAAAAGCAAATTAAAATAGACGGTTGTACAGGGTTTTTTGGTGTTTTGGCCCGGCCCGCCGCCATTTCCATGTAGATTATCCTTCGATATAGTTACAAAATGCCTCGACTAACAAAAGTCAATCGAGGCAGCTTTGACATGAAGTTCGCAGCCTTCTATATAACTTCCATCCCGATAAGTTGTTCCATAGCTCCAAACTGTCTCGGGCGAGACCAGCCGTCCGCTCCACTTGCGACGGCTCGACAGAGAAGGGGCGAGCCGGCCGCCCCCATTCGATCCACATGATGAAGCCCCTCGCGTCAGGTCGGGCTCCCCAAATGTGGCCCTTTGCCACAGAGCGGTTCAAATCCTTCAATCGTTCAACAACCGTTCATCAGCGGAGCTATAAATACGCTTGGAATCGATTCATCTGAGTCGCGCCGGTGGTTCATTTGAATGGAGACCGAGACGAATCGAGGGATGGCTGGCGAATGAAGATCGACTTTGAAACCAACGTCTTTCCATTGTTTCACCCGCAGGTTGTGGATGATCTGAAGGACCCTTGTCCGGTGTTCGACGGCACGCTCTGGCACGTCTTCGGCTCCAGCGGCACCGTCACAACAGAGAGCTGGAAAATCCTCCACGCCACAGCGCCGGATCTTTATGGACCCTGGACAGAGCACGAGGCGATCGTTTTGCCGGTAACCGGATCTGGCATTGCGGCGCCCGGCGTCATTCATGAGTGCGGCGTCTTCCACATGTTTATCCAGACCGAATTCATGAAGTCCGGCGGACGTTGCGAGCACGCGGTGTCCAATGACGGCTTTCATTGGGTGGTGCTCAATCCGGCGATATTGTCGCTGCCCGACACCGATGAGGACGGCATCTACGATCCCCACCCCGCAATCGTCGGAGGCAAGCGCTATATCGTCTATTCAGGCATGCCCAAATTCACCAGGGTGCCCCAGCCTGATGTCTATCTGGCGCGCAGCCAATCCGATTCCTGGTTCGGGCCATGGAAACGTCTCGGCAAGATACTCGATCATCTCGACGTGCCACATCACAATGCGCGCGAGCACCCCGATTACGAATGGGGGATCGAAGGCGCGCAGCTCGTCGCGCTGCCGGACGGTCGTGTGCTTCTCAACGCCACCTGCTTCCTCCCCGAAGGTCCGCGCGGCAGCCGGCAGCGCGTCTTCTTCGCCATCGCCGATGACGTCAAGGGTCCCTACGTCTCCGTTGGCCCCGTTCTCGACCCTGGTGAGCCCGGCGAGAATGGCCATTCGACGGTGATGATCGACGGCCGGCAACTGACCTTGTTCTACCAGAGCAGGCGTGAGGCTACGAACCATCGCTGGCGGTTCGGGTTGGCTAAGTGTGACCTGGATCGGCATATACTTTCGAGAGTTGCCTAGATGGTAAGTTCCGGCATTTTGCCGGAACGGAGGATGCTCTGGCTGTTGGTTGGTGGGACGGATCCCTTTGTACTGGTGATTGAGGGTAGCAGGGGATTCGCAGCCAGTGGGCAAAGCTTGCGACGAGAGATCTATACACGTCAGGCAAGCCGGTCGCCTCATGGACGGCGGTGCCAGCTGCAAGCCTAGCCTAGCAATGAACTGTAACTGAGCGCAGCAACGCGGCCAGTCGATTCACGCGGTTTTGATCCTGAGCACAATGTCCTGATCGTAATTTCCAAAGCCCTTGCCGAAAATATTGATCCCGCCGGGGCGCTTGGCGTCGTCCTTGACGCCGATACGGACGCGGATTGAATGATGGCTCTTCAGATCGAGTGCGGCGAGGCCGGTTTTGGAAATCCTGAGGCCGTCGACATGGGTGCCGTCATTGGCAATTCGCCAGTTCTTCAGCTTACCGTATTGCGAGCCCTTGAGCTTCCACCAGGAGGGCGTGAAGACGCCGCGTTTGTCACCGAAATCCCCCGGCGACGTCCAGGTGCCGACATCGACGCCATTGATCGTCAGCGTGATGTCCGACGGCCAATCGGCGCTGGTGCCCGGCACTTCCGAAGACAGCTCTATCGCCACTTCGAGCTCGGTGATCTCGGCATTAGCGAGCTTGGCATTATTGGGAAACTGGTATTCGACAAAACCGCGGGTGAACCATAGAAGCCCGGCTTTCATGCGGTCCGGATCGAGGAAAGTGTTCGGCACATCGAGCAGACCGATTATGCCGTCCGGCGAACAAAGGCCGCAGGGCGCGGTAACCTCGAAGCCGGTATAAAGCCCGATCGGCATCGACACTTCGATCGCGTCGTTCTTGACCGCACGATATTCGCTCTTGAACACGACGAGCACTTTTTCGGCGGTCGGATAGCAGATTTTCCGGTTGCCTTTCTTCGCTCTCTCGGTGCGGATCAGCCCCGCATCCTCCAGCACCTGGATGTTGGTCGAGACGGTCGACTGCGGTAGCGACAGCACGGCGGCGATTTCGTTGACATTCATCGGCCCCTTCTCATGCAGCAGTTTCAGCATCGAGATCCGCGCCGAGGAGGCAAGCCCCTTGAGCACGGCAATGCCTTCCTCAGGTTCAATCACCAGAAAATTGCGACTCATGAAATCGCCAGTCTATGCTCGTGACAGAGTTTATGGCTTCGCTCATTGCAACGGCGCTGACCGAAACGCCGAGCCGTTGATTTGGTTACATTAAGCCCTCGACCGTCAGTATGCATCGCAAGCCGTACCCGCAAGGATGGTGCGACATGTCTACATTTGTTCTCCGACCGCCAGCTCCTTGTAGTGCGGGGGTGCTTGTCAGTCCGTGGCCTCGATTTGCAGACGACTAGATACTGGCAGCCACAAAGAGAGGCAGAAGCCGAACACGGAATTGGGGCCGTTCCCCTGGCCAAATCCCCAAGATACGGGACCTCGACGTCGATGTTAGCCGAACCGGCGCGGATGGATGCACAGGATGCGGTTCGCTGAAGTGCGTGCCTCCGTGAAGTAAATCATCGGATTCGCCACCCGATAGAGTCGGGACGGGGTTCTACCTATTGCTTTTGAGCATGATCTTTTCCGAAAATCGCGATTCCACTTCTTCGGGATCGCGCCAGTGCCGGCCTACTTCACTGCTGGCCGCGGCAGCGACCCTGTCCACCATGGCGAGAACAGCTAGCGGTGCGGTGTGGTGGACCATGTGGCCGGCCTGCGGGATGATATCGACAAAGGAACCAGGAATCTCCGATTGTAGTCTAAGAGCCTCGGCTTTCGCATCGAACAACCGGTCGCCGGCCCCGGCAATAATGCCGGCAGGCATCAACAGATCATTGTAGCGGGTGAAGCGGCCGCCGGCCAGCGCGTCGGCCAGCATCAATCCCGATTCGGCCGCGATCGACCGCAGCTGTGAGGCCAGCTGGCGATGTCCTTTGCCGACGAAGCAAACCCCGCAGAGACGATGCCGGGGCGAAATACTTGCCCATGGCGAGCGGCCAGGTGAGCAGCACAAGCAGCGGCAGCAAAATGTGGGGGAAAACACCACCGGCGACAGGCAAGGGTGGCAGCCCGCCAGTGCAAGGCCCAGGCGCGGCGGCACCGATGAAGACTTCCGATCGAATCGTCGTCCGATCGAGCTCATCGACTCGCCCGCCTGCCATCGAACCCAAACTCAGGCCGCTGAGCGGCCGAGTAGTAGATGTGACTTCGCTGCTTCATGGCTCACACTCCACTTTCAGAAAAGAGCGTGTGTTGCTGCGATCCGTTGAATCCGCCACCCAAAGCGGACGCGCCGCGAACGCGGCTGCTAGGCAGGCCGAAGCCTGTGCAAGTACAGCTGTGCGTCACAAGCCAAGTGAACCAAGAAGCTGCACGAACCGCGGGTGATCGCGAATGGCGTCGAAATCGACTTCGTGACGGATTCGTTCCAATACGTTCTGACTCATGCTTCCTCCGACGGCTCTTTCCAGGTACCGCACCGCTGCTCCACTTCCCCGAGCACGGAATACATGCAAGCGGCGTTGTACTGCGTCACGAAGTCGTCCGGATCGATCGCCAGCGCTCTGGCCAGCCAGGAACGCGCCCTTCTTCCGCTCACCGATATACGCGAGCGCGAGGGCGCCGCGATGCAGCGGTGCCGCATTTTCAGGATGGCGGCCAGTTGCGCGTTCGGCGCGCTCGAACCAGATCCTTGGTTCCCGAGCGGATGAAGGCGATCGCGCAGGAGCGTCCCCGAGTGTAGAGTTGCCACCCCGGATCTCGCCTTGGCCGGCTGCATTCCTGGCTGTGTCTCCTAGGATACATTGTCGAGCAGGGTCGACTCATCCAAGCCTTGTCTCGGCTCAGGCGGCCATTCACCATTCGGCGTCATCTCGTTGACTGCCTCGGGTAGATCCCGCGCAATCCTTCTGATTAGCTCCTCGCGCGAAAGGCCCGTCTGCATCGAAATGGACGTGAGTGTACCTTCGTCCATTGCCGCTTCGACGTCCCTTGGCTCGATCGGTTGGTTTGGCCCGCTGCCAACCCACGAGTCGACCTTCGATCCTGCCCCCACCTCCCTGAACCGGTCGAGGATCTCACCAAGGTCAGCCCTCGACACGCCATTCGTTATCTGAGCCAGAATTCTGCGTTGCGGGTCGTTTGGGTTAAGATACCCCGCTCCCGGAATCAATTCACAGAGCTTGTCGCGATTTTGGTATGCCAGAACGCCAAGCATCGCGATCGCCAATCTTCCCAGATTTGCCATTTGGTCTCCTCCACGGTTTGGCCGATGAGCGAAACGAAGCCAAGTCTTGGCGGATGCCGACGCGTGTGTGCTCGAACAACTTCTTGCCGGTCGGCTCACCGGCGGAGAGGACGCGTCCTTCGGGGTACTCGTTTTCCATCTGACGTCTTCTCCTGACGCAGAACTTCGGGGCGCTTGGCCGCAGTCGCCCTGCACCGATCGAGCGACCCTAACCCGGCGCCTCCCGGGTTTGTTCCGCTTGTCAGAGTTTGTCGGCGACGATGGAGAGCGCGACCCGACGGGTAACTCTACCGGCTCGAGAGATAGAGTCTGCCCAACTTGATCATACTTCAGAACGACGGCGGCTCAGTTAGCCTCAGCTACCTAGGACTGCCGCCGGCTCGCGCACGAATTTCAATTTCGGCGGGACGGCGAACACCGTGAACCGCTCAGCCAGGCTATCAAGAGCTTGACGCATGCCCACTCCCGCAGCAGCCGCACCGTGTCCACTGATGACCATCTGCGGGTTCAGGGCTGCCAGGTGCTTCACGGATCTTTCCGCCGCATCCCAGTCCGGCGTGAAGTAGCGCGGCGGACCGTGCATCTCAAGATCCTGAACGGCGACCTCGTAGACTGACTCCTGACCGGTGGTGATGAAAGCGTCCCCTACGATCAGCGAGCGGTCCTCCTCGCGCCAGAGCGAGATATGCCCAGGAGCGTGCCCGGGTGTGTGTACCCATCGCCATCCGGGCATTCCGGGGATCGATCCGTCGGCAGGTAAGAGTTCCAAACGGTTGCCAAGATCAATTGGCCCCCGTGGAAAAAGCGGCGAAAGCAGCGCCATCAGTCCACCCCCGACCCAGGGATCCGGTGGCGGATAGGACGCGGTTCCGTCCAGATAGGGGCGCTCGAGTGCATGCGCGAAGACAGGCACGTCCCACCTATTCGCGAGGTCTAGAACCGTTCCCACATGGTCGAAATGGCCGTGGGTCAGGATGATCGCGGCCGGCCGTGCGTTCGTGCCAAACCGCTTTTCCGCGACCGCAAGAATGCTGCCGCGGGACGTCGGCAACCCGGTATCGATCAGCATCCAGTTCCGATCTCCGCTGCCCGGTGCGCCGAAGAACACGACATTGACGATTGCTAGGCGCAAATAGCCCAAGTCCGGTGCGATGCTCCAAGCGCCGTCGCCACGATCCTCGCGCCTGGCGTGGTCGATCTCGGAAAGTCGAATCTGAACGGTCATGTGATCCCGTGCCTCTCTTGTTGCTGAGCAGCCGCTCGAGTCGATCGGCGGCGGTGGTATATCGCCCCGAACTTGGCACGGCCCTCCTTGTTCCTCCTTCGCCACCCAGCTCCGGACAGTCCACCACAGGAACAAAGGCTCGACCAAATCGGTTCGGCATTACCCGGTCGCGCCAGGACGAGCTGGACTGAGCAACGAAGATGGCGCGCGCCCCATTGGATGCGGTATTTCGCCAACGCGGTTCCCGGTCCTAACAAGGCGGCCGAGTTCGAAGCCGACTGCTGAAAGAAGACTTCGAATGAGCGAAGTGGGGCGTATGGACGAGCACCAGGTGGAGGCTCCGGTTCCGCAAGCTTCGCCTATGACTGGTCAAGTTGGGCGCCAATGGTCGAGGCGGCCCGATCGGCAGGTGTCCAGGTTATCTGGGACATCTTCCATTGCGGATCTCCAGACCATGTCGATCAGCGATCGCTGCATTTCATCGATGCCTATGCCTCGTTCGCGGCAGAAGCCGTGAGCGTACAGCGTTCGATCGCCGGAACACCGCCTCTGTTGTGTCCCATCGACTAGATCTCCTTTTTCGCATGGGCTGTTGAGATCGGCTATTTCCCGCGTGGGGCCGAACAAACGTGGATGGTTCAAGCGGCATCTCGTGAAGGCTGCCATCGCGGGTGTTCGTGCAATGCGGGAGATCGACCCCGCCTGCAGATTTGTCTGGGCCGAGCCCCTTATCCAAATCGCTCCTCGTGACCGGACCCGCAGCGAACGGGGTCGGGCCGAAAACGCCCGTCAGGGGCAGTTCGAAGCTTACGACATGTTGCTGGGCCGCGTCGAACCTGAGTTGGGCGGGAGCGAAGATGTTGTCGATGTCGTGGGCCTGAATTTCTAGCCGCACAATCAATGGTAAATAAACGGGCCGACGATATCGATGGGACACCATGAGTACCGCGCTTTGTCGGAAATGTTGCTCGAGGTTGCTCATCGGTACGGTAAGCCGATGTTCATTGCCCAGACCGGCTCAGAGGGATCCGGCGGGCCGGCTTGGCTCCACTATGTATGCCGCGACGAGGTGCGTGCCGCTATGGGTGTCGGAGCATCGATCCGAGGGTATTTGCCTGTACCCGATAACGGCCTACCCGGGCTGGGACAATTCGCGTCATGCAGAGGTGGGGTTATTTTCGGCCATCCACCCGAATGGCACACGCCGCCTCCGTCAGCCCGTCGCGGACGAACTGGTGCATCAGCAAGATCTGTTCACGGCAAACCGGACGCGCTGATTGTGTTGCGACACACCGCAAGGGCGAGCACCGAAGACCAGGGCAAATTACGGTGTATTCCTCAGCCAAAATCGGCGCCACGCGATGCCAAGTGGCATGGGTGCGAGGATGACCGTGCAGCATCAGGAAGCGGTGGCCCCTTCCACCAACCCGCACTCTGAGCGTCGCTTCCGGAAGTTTGATCTGCTCCAGCGAGAAACCTTCAAAACATGCAACTCCCTCCATTCGCAACATTTGCCAAACGTGTAAACGGAGAGGCAGTTCAATGTCGGCTTCCGCGGGATCTGAACTTGCCTTGTATTCCGCGAAGAGGTCGTGAGCCGAACGGCGGCTTTAACTGGTCCCTCGGCAATAACCGGACGGACAGCAAACGGCCCCCAAAAAGCCGCCAGGCGGCGACGCGCCTGATATCGCACTTCGAGATCAACTCTGCCGTTTCCTGTTAGCCGAAGTTGCAAACGGCCCCGCTCACAATCGTGGTTGCGCCTTTGGGCATCGTGGTTCAGACCGCTGGCGGATTAGAACTCTGTTGGCTTTGCGATCGGCTCATCGCTGCCGACTATCGGGGACCTATATAAAGGGGCATGTCCACGCGCCGTAAAATCAATGCAACAGCGAAGCTGATTGGAGAGTGGCCTTTAACCCCGGCTGCAACGGTTGGATCGTCCGTCAGAGCGAGGGGTATTTTTCTCGAAATACGCGCCCGCCTTCCAACGGACTTCAGGAAACTGCTCCATATCGAGTCCCGCGTGCTTACCCTGCGCGTGTCTCAGGGCGCCGAGAATGATGTGCAGGTGGTATTCGGGATCGTATCCAAAGCACTGCAGAATATCGAAGACCTGCCCGTAATCCCCCGTGAAATCGAGGACATTCTGACGATCTCGACGGCCGAACGGCACCGCTGGCTGAAAGATGGTCGCTTGCAGAGCGCCGGGACGAAAACGGTGAAACTCCGCGGGCGGGCAAGGAACATCACCTTTCACGTGTTCGACCCGCAGCACGTGGAGGATGTGCTTGACCGCGACCTGGTAACGGTCTGGCGCGAACAGGACGCAGCGACAGCTGCAGAGAATAGGCGGCGAGCCGCGGGGAAGGCCGCTATGAAACGTGCTCAAAGAAGCGGTCGCGAAACTGCAGCTTCAGGTGGCTATGGCCACGATGAGAACTCGCACTCCAGTTTGCGCGGCTGGGAAGATTTTGAGAAGGACGGACTCCTGCACTGATAGGCCGGGCGCACAAGCAGGTTAGGCCGTTTGGCTGCGCCGTGCGAGATGCGCAAGGAGAGCCGTCAAACGCATCGCGTTCAGGACCCGCTTCGCAGGAACACCGCCCTTGCGCGCCATCTCGACACCCCAATGCATGTGGTCGAGCTCGCGGATCGAATGAGCGTCCGGATTGATGCTGAAGATGCAGCCCTGATCGAGTGCCTTTTGATGCCAGCGCCAATCGAGGTCGAGTCGCCAAGGATGTGCGTTGATTTCGACAGCGACGCCGTGTTTCGCACACGCTTTGAGGACTTTGTCGACGTCGAGATCATAACCGGGCCGGCGCAACAGCTGGCGACCGGTCATGTGCCCGATGATTGTCGTCCGAGGATTTCCGATCGCCTCAATGATACGCTCCGTCTGTTCCTTCTTGGGCAACTTGAAGCGGCTGTGCACGCTCGCGACGACGAAATCGAACGTCTCCAAGATATCATTCGGGTAATCGAGCGAGCCATCCGCCAGGATGTCCGCCTCGATGCCCTTCAGTATGCGAAATTTTCCATTGTATGCCTTGTTCAGCCGGTCAGCTTCGCGGTGCTGTTCAGCAATCTCCTGCAACGAAAGCCCGCCTGCGTAGTGAGCGGACTGCGAATGATCGGCGACACCATAGTAGTCGAAACCGCGCTTGCGCGTGGCTTCAGCCATTGCCTCAAGCGTTTCGGTGCCATCGGATGCGGTCGTGTGAGAATGCAGGATGCCATGCAGATCTTCATCCCGAATGAGGGCGGGTAGCTTCTGCTTTGCCGCTCGCTCAATCTCGTCGCTGCCTTCGCGCAATTCAGGCTCGATAAACTGCAAGTCTAGAGCTTGGTAGATTTCTTCTTCTGTCGCTGACGCGATCAGCTTTCTCCCGCGATGAAGCCCGTCGGCGTCTAGGGTGAACCCCTTGTCGGCCGCGAACGTCTTCAGTTGCTCAAGGTGGTCTGCCGAACCGGTTGCCTCGAGCAGGCTCGCGCCAAAGTGCTTCCTGTCCGTGACAACAAGCCTGAGGGCCATATCCTCGATTCCAGTCGACTTTCTGGCCTGCGCTACCAGGGCGAAGTCGGAAACGAGCTCGCAACCGCGTCGGAAGTCACCTGCAATTTCCACGCGCGAAAACTCTGGATGCTGTTGCTTTACCGATTTGACCGCATGTTCGAGAAGAGCGGCGGCCTTGTGCAGGTGAAGTTGCGTTTCGCCGCTTCGCACGATGGCCAGGTTCTGCAGGAGCTTTGTCTGAAGCGCGGCGCCGAGGCCCTTGACTGGACGTATCCGGTCTTCTTTTGCTGCGGCCTCGAGCTCCGCCAGCGAGTTCACGCCGAGCGCCTGATGAAGCTTCAGTATCTTATCGGGACGAAGGCCGGGTATGGCAAACAGCTCCATCACGCCCGCTGGAACATCCTCGCGTAGCTTCTCAAGGCTTGGGTGCGTGCCGGTTTGGTAAAGCTTGGTCACGATGTCGGCGATCGCGTCACCGATCCCCGGGATCTTGGTGAGGGCGCCGGCGGCGATGATCCGATCAAGCGGCTGCGACAGCGCCGTCAGACTGTCTGCCGCGCGCAAGTATGCCTTTATGCGATAGGGATTGTCGCCGCGCATGGACGCCCGTTGCGCGTATTCCCTCAAAAGACTGGCGGCGGTCCTCGGATCGATTTTTGCCATGGCTTCAGCCAAACGAGGCCGATCTCCGCAGGTTCCAATCAGGCAAGGCCATGAGCGCCGCGTTGCCCTTTGAATCCCGGCTTTACTGCCTCTTCCCGCGTCGGACGCTACAGATTGGGCAAGGATTGGTCAGCGCGACCCCATCCAGCCAGAGTTTTGGAGACTGCGCGTTTCTTTAATTCAGGAGCATCGCCCACGTGGAAATGAGAGGGCGCGTCTATTGTCTTCATCTCCGCCCACGTGATCGGTGCCGCGACAGGAGCGCCCGGACGTGATCTCGCGCTGTAAGGCATGATCGCGGTCGCCCCGCGCTGATTGCGTAGATAGTCCACAAAGATGCGACCCTTGCGGCGCGCCTTTGACAACACGGCCGTGAAATGGGCCGGATCGCTCCGGGCGACCGCCTGCGCCAGGCGAGACGCGAAGTCCTTAACCTGTGGCCACTCGGCGCCAGGGGTGAGCGGCGCGATGACGTGCACTCCTTTGCCTCCCGTCAGCATCGGGAAAGTCGTAAGTCCCAGCGATTTAAAGATAGCGCGGAACTGAAAGGCAGCGGCGCGGACGGCCTCAAAATCGAGGCCTTCATCGGGGTCGAGGTCGAACACGAGGCGGTCGGCCTTTTCGACATCCTCGATCCGAGCCCCCCATCCATGCAGCTCGATCGTTCCCATCTGGACGCAAGTCATCAGTCCGTCGGCATCGTCGACATAGAGATATGGTTCCTCGTGCCCGTCTTTCTCTGTGATGCCGACGTGGTGGACTTTGTCGCCAAAGCTGCCGGCGTCGTGTTTCTGGAAGAAGCACTTCTTCGCGCGGCCCTGTGGGCATCGAACCAGACTGATCGGCCGGCTGCCAACCCAAGGAAGCATGATCGCCGCGACCGCTGCGTAATGGTCGGCGAGCTGTCCCTTGGTGATGTTGGACTCCGGATAGATGACGCGGTCACGGTTACTTATGGCGTTGGTGGTTGTCCCAGACGCGGCGAGATCGGCTGCATGACGTTCCGTCTCGAGCACGACCGCCTCCGGCTTCTTGTCTTCACGGAGACCAAGATAGCTCGGATGTCGTAACGTCCCTTCATTTGTCATTTCGGTGAAGGCAATCTCAGCGACCAGTTTCGGACGGAGCCAGTGTGCGCCGCGCACTTCGGCGCGTGGTGCGTCGACGGTGGCGGCCTTCTGCTCGAGAGGCGCCATGATCTTCAAGAGACGAAGAAGTTCAGCGGTATCGAAGCCGGTGCCGACTTTCCCGGCGTAACGCAGCTTGCCGCCGTCATGAACGCCAAGGATCAAGGACCGAAACGCGCGGACCTTGTCGGACGGCGTCCAGCCGACAATCACAAATTCCTGCCGCCTGATGCATTTGATCTTCAGCCAGCTTGCGCCGCGGCCCGCCACATAATTCGAATCCGCGAGCTTTGAGATGACGCCCTCAAGGCCGGCAGCGCAGAAGCGATCAAGCAGCTCTTCTCCGCGGCCGAGGATATGGTCGGAGTAACGAAGGACCGGATTTTTCGCAGGCAAGATCGCCTCCAGCTTCGCCTTGCGCTCAACAAGAGGAAGCCTTGTCAGATCTTCGCCGTCGAGCTGCAGCAGATCGAACGCATAAAAGTCGATAGTCGCCGGGGCACCCTTCAATGCATTCTGAAGCGCCTGGAAGTTAGATCTTCCTTCCGCATCGACAACCACGGCCTCGCCGTCAATCAGGGCGGAGCGCACCTTGAGGTTGCGAGCCTCGGAGAGGACCGAGGGAAAACGGCTAGACCAGTCCAGACCAGATCGTGTGTAGGCTCGCGCCTCGCCACCGCCGACGGCAACGAGAATACGATAGCCGTCGTATTTCATTTCATGGATCCAACGATCGCCGGCAGGGACCGTGTCCACGAGCGTTGCGAGTTGGACCGGCCGGAAAGCGGGCGTCGCTAAAGTGACCTCGTCACGAGCGGGCGACTTCGCTTGACTAGCGCTCGACGCATTGATTGCCTTATGCGATGTTGGCTTGACCACTCTGACTTAAACCATGCTCAGAGACGAAACAGCGTTATCCGCCGTCCAACGCGCGACTACTTCTTTAGTTTCGCTGTCGGCCGAGTTGAGCTTTCGCGATCATTGCCGACCCGCTTGATTATCGCCTCGGCCTGAGGCCGTGCTTCCTGCCTCCGGCCCTTCCATTCCCGATTTTCGCGCACAGCTCACAGGCAATAATCAAGAGCAGGAACGTGCCCTCAAATGCCGCCACAGCGTATCCGGTTTCTGGCATCGGCTTTAGAAGCCTGACATTCCGGTTCCGGTCCCCTGTGGGTACGGTTTGATCTTCTCGTCGAACCCCATGTTACGATTGATGATTACTCGACGTGCCCCATTGAGGCCAAGTACCTCGCCCAGAGCAGCTCCGATGCCAGTTTCAAGAAGTGCAAAATGCCCATGAATGCGCCGACCAGAGTGAATGCTCTCGTATCCGGGTCTATTTCGAGCAGCGCGGACTTGGTCAGCATTAGACAGCCTAACGGGTCCTTCCCAACATAGCCATGGGCACCGGCCTGCTACTCACGCAGCACCCTCTCCTCCTTGGCAGCAGCCTCGAAAGCCTGACGGACCTCTTCCGGAGTCACACGGTCCTGAAGGGCGTCGGCGCACAGTTGCACAGCCTTCCTCCACTTAGGTCCCATCTTGGTCCACTTCATGAGTTCCTCGGCGGCACCCTCGACATTGTTGCACCCGTAGGTGACCCCAGGTCGGTCAGTCTTGACGTACACCGGAGAGGAGAACCAATGGGTTGCCACAACACCTCCTACTCAGGGGAGAGATACATCTTGGCTTCCTTGGCGGCAGCCTCAAAGGCCTTTCGGACGACCTGAGGGTCAATCGGATCGCCCTCCAGATCTGACAGGCAGAGGGTCGCCGCCTTGTGCCAGCGAGGCCCTCGCCGGGTCCACGTCTTGAGCTGCTCAAGGGCTACCCTCGCATTGTTGCAGCCATGCCTGACGCCGGTTTCAGTCTTCACGAACACCGGAGGGACGAACCAATGGGTTGCCATGATACCTCCTACTCAGGGGAGAGATACATGTTGGCCTCCTTGGCAGCCGCCTCAAAGGCTTCACGGACCTCTTGGGGGGAGGCTCTGCCCTCGAACGCATCGACGCAGGATTGGACCGCCTTGGTCCACTTCGGGCCGTTTGTGTCCCACCCCATGAGTTCCTCGGCGGCTCCCTCGACGTGGCTGACCCCATTGCGAATGCCCGGACGTTTCGTCTTCACGTAGACCGGTGGAGAGAACCAGAGAGGACCCATAAGGGGGAACTTAGAGCGGCAAGAGCCCGCCGACCAACCCCGCTTTAGCCGCAGCTAAGGGAACGATGTAGGCCCTCGCGGGTTTAGAGGTGGCAGCGGGATTCTTCGTGGATGTGCAGCCGCTGTGGGGGGTCCGTCGCCTCTCCCTCACCGGCGGCGGGCTCCTTTCGCGAAGGCGGTGTTGGTAATAGACACCTAGAACCTTATACCGCATCCAATTTAGCTAGTTCTCATTGGGGGAGTAATGTCCCCTCCTCTTTTGCAGCAGCCAGGAATGCCTTGCGGGCCTCCTCAGGTTCCATCTCGTCGAAAATCACAGCCATGCAAACGCGCACCGCGAGGTCCCAGCAAGGGCCACGCTTGGTCCACTTCATCAGCTCCTCGCCGGCTGTCTCGGCGTTGTTGACATTGTGGATGATCCCGGGACGCTCGGTCTTGACCGGGACCGGAGGGTTGAACCAGTGGAGAGCCATACGTCACTCTTTGTCGGCCCGATCAAGTTTCTCCAGCAAATACCTTTGCTCAGCCGGGAGCTTCCCTTCTACAGTTCTACAGGCAGATTTAGCAGCTTGCGACGGTAATTGCGGATTACCTCTGACTATTGAAAATGACGCAGGACGGCGCGCTTCCGTTGCGATGCCACAGTGACTGAAGTTGGCTGACAGCTACTCCTGGGCGTCGAAAGCCACGCAGAGGCCCATGGCAGTTGCTGCCTCGACGATTGCCTCGGTTAGTTCTTCGTCGGAGGCCACCAAATAAGGCGCAGCCTCCCGCGCTTCGCGTAGTGCCGCTTTGATCGAGACCGTATCGCGACGGTCCGCCCTGTTGAGGAGTACAGTGATTGCTTGCTCTAGAAGCGGACCGACCCTTTGCGCGACGCTCATCCAGCCCTCCCCAGGGACACGCCGAAGGGGAATCTACTCACTTCCTGACGGACATCAACGCCATGTACGAATCGTACAAATTGGCACGGTGCTAGGCCGCGACAGTCAGGAATGTTTGTAGAATTTCTGTGGTGGGAATCGGACACCAGCTCGCGAAGACCCTCATGCTCCTCCTCGATCCTATTGACGCGCCTCGAGCCGCCTTTCTCCCACAATCCCAGGTCGGTCTGTCCTGACGTACACCGCAGGCGAGAACCAATGGGTTGCCATGAGGTTATTCGCGAAGATCGAACCCGACGAACAGGCCAAAGGCTGGGGCAACATTGACAATAAACTCCACCAGCTCGCAGTCAGTTTCCGCCAGATGTGGCCCGTCTCGGCGCACCGCTGCGATAGTCTCTTTGACGGAGATGATTTGGCCGCGACGGGCTTGTAGGATCAGCTCGTGAACAAGGTGTTTGGCAGTCACTTTGTCGGGTCGGCAGTTCGTCCAAACGTTCATACAAGGCCTCCCACCTCAGCGAGAACCCAAGGGGACATTCATGATCCTCTGTCGGGAAAAATCAAGAAGAAATGTTTGCCGGAATTTCTGAGCGGGAACCAGAGAAACAAGTACGGAGCGAGCCTCTGTACTCTTCCGCTTTGGCGCTCAGCCAGCCGGCTAGGGACCTTCTTCCGTCGGCCCCTGTTTGGCCCCATCAATAGCCGCAAGTAATGACTGTAGGGTTGGCGGCAGGTCTGGTTCGATCTCCAGATTTAAGAACGTTTGTACGTGATGACGATAGCCTTCGGAACGGATCAGTTTCCGAAACGCTTCGGAGACAGACTGATGGTCTGCTTTGTTGCCCGTTGTCATATTCGGGAAGTCCGTCCCAATGAGCCGCAACTCGCCCGCAACGAATGGGTTCCATCAGGAGGTCGGAATATTTGGTAGAAATTTCTGAGCGGGAGATCGGATAACTGGCTCGCGCGAAGACCCCCCTGCCCCCTTCGTTTGCCGCAGCATTAATCCTCGCTCTTTGAACTGAAGATTCGTGTCGATCTAGCGTCGGTGTTGCACATCGTGAATGTTGGAATGCTTCTGTCCGATGTTTGCTCACGCTGTGATGTAGGGCAGGCTCTTGCGGGACGGTGCCGCAAGGCCGCGAAAATGAAACGCCGGCCCAGTTCAACCCGCGCGACGTCGTTCAAAGCTGGGGGATCGATCTCCATCAAGCGGTCTGCGGCCTCGACCGCAGTTCGTATCCTGCTGCACAGCGCGAGATTTTCGGCCAGCATTTCTTCAGTGCGTTGAAGCGCGAGCTCGGTCTGGTGGATGCGCTGCCTGGCATTGGCAACTTCCGATGTCAAAAGATCGGCCGCCATCCCGTGGCCGTGGGGTTCCATAGTGTCCATGGGTTTCTAATACATGGGGGGCGATATCGTTCCCTGATGTCGGGCGAAACGGCGGGCCGCAGAAAAGCGCGATGGGCCGAATGACCAATGCGCGCCGTGTCAAAACAGCGCCGGCAACAGGCGAACGGCTTCGGCCGCTCTAGATCCCACGGGCAGAGGCGATCACGGTCCAGAGGGCCATTGATCTGTTCAGGTACGACTACAACGTAAGCGAAGACACACTCAGGCGGCTGGTGATCAAGCACCGTCTTCACAACCAGACAATGCCCGGTGCTCCGTGGAGAATAAGCGCTCCCGGTTTGGCTATGGCGCTCGCCGGCGATGATGACGCGCTTGCGCGGTTGAGGCGGGACGATCGCGAGCATCCGGACGTAACCCGGTATTTCAAGCGGCTCGGCATCCCGCGACCCTGACCTGTTATCAATGATGGTCGCGGCGACTGTCTAAAATAGACATTAAGTAGATGTCGCGGCCCGACAGGGCTCCACACAAGAGCGAACCGTTGCTGCCTTGCGCATCGCCCTCTAGGCCGCCGGCGTCGAGTTCATCCCGGAGAACGGCAGCCGCGCCGGCGTGAGGCTCCGCAAACCTTAGGCCGTAGACTCGTTACTGCGCAGCCACACACCTGCTTTTCGCCATCGGACGAAGCGGTTGCAACAGGTGGTGCGCGGGCCATAGCGTTGAGGCAGGTCGCGCCATGGAGCACCGGAGCGCAGCACCCAGAAGATGCCGTTCAGCACGCGCCGATCATCAACACGTGGCACACCTCTTGGCTTGTTGGGTAGACGCTTTATTCCATTGCTGACCATTGTCCAAAAGCGCTGTTAACCAAATTTTCTCACCCGCCAATGCTTATTCGCGCGACTGAAGGGGTGAGGTGATCGATGTGTGATTCAAACATAAGCGCGTTTCCGCTGCATCGGCGGCGGAAGTTGGTCGAAGGGATCGCCCGGGTCCTGGAATCCAAGAACGGGAAGGACGCGAACGCCTTCTGGCGCAACACCGCCAAGGCAATTCTCGTTCAACTGTCCGAATCAGGAATTGCACCCGGGGTCGCCGAACAGGAAGTTGGAACGCTTCTTCATGCTGTCTTGGGCGATATCGCCACCCGCAGTGCTGCGAAACTTGCACAATAGCATCGGCTCACGATGAAGGATTGCCGCATAGAGACGCCCCGGGCTCCACAAGCGTAGCACCACTGCATCCGTCAAACGCAGGTTTCTCACTGCGGATGAAAAGATAGGCGCGTTCGTCGAAATCATGCGCGCGAATGTGCTCTCGGGCGAGATACGGCTCCGCCTCGCCTGTCCGGCAGTCATCGACCAAATCGAGGTAGGCGATGCGGAAACCCGCATTCACGGAAGGCCGACGGACCTTTTCCACGAGCTGAACCCGCAAAACCAATGAGCCGCCGTTGAGTTCCACACTGCCTTTTTATGCGACTTTCGAAGCACAAAAGGCGAACATGTAGTGGCGGCCTATGTGTTTTCGACTTAGCCAGCACTGGCTCACTTAGGCTATTGGCCAGCTTGTGAATGACCGGAAGGGGGCCGTCTGCTGACTGTCCGGTTCTGGCAAAGCTCGGCGCTAAGGTGCCATTCTAACTCTGTATCATTGGGCGAAGTTCGCGTGGTAAGTTTTCGAGCCCTTGCGGCCAATCTTCTTGCCGAGGATGGCCGCATGTTGACCCAAAGGGGTCAGGAACCCCATACCCGTGGTGCGGCGGAGTAGGCGCTTCCATCCACTGAGACATTGTCTCGCCTCGGCTGCCGTCGCCTCACGACGAACCAAACTGCTTGGCGAGGTCGCGGAAAGTGCACGTTCGGTCCACCAAGGTCGACATCGTCTTGGTGAACTGCATGGGTACGATCCCGTCGGTCACAAGTGCGGCTTTCAACTTGATGTCTGCGACAGGTATTTTGGTTATCGCCGCTACGGCCGAACGGTTGGCTCTGAGGAAGTTGACACGATCGAGGTGCTTCTGGATCGGAGTGCGTTTCTTGTGGCGGTTGCCCTTGGTCGTGTAGTCGAGGAGGCGCTCACCAATCTCACCGATTGTCCGATCGAGAAGCAGCCTTTTGCATTCGATGGCCCAGACTGCCCCGGTGTTTTTGTCCCAGGCCAGCACGTCGACGTCGCCCAGTTCCTTCTTACCACCAAACAGCGTCATCAGTTGGTCGGGTTCTGCATTAAGACCAACTTCCTGCAGCTTCGTCGCGACGGAATGGTTGAAGGCATGGCCAAGCTCGTTGACGATCTTGCCGAGCCAGCGATCAACCTCCTTGGTGTCGAACATCTCCGCACCCAGCCGCCCGTCGACAAGACTGAAAAGGCGAAAGATGACCTTGGAGACAAGCGCAGAGGCTACAAGAACTTCCGGGTCGTCGGCCTCGTCGATTTGGATGAGCGGACGCCGCGTTAGCGACAGCTTTCGGTTCATTCGCCAAGGCTGCCAGTCTCGCGCCAACGCGCCTTTCGGATTTCGTTCACCCCACTCCGCTCGTGGCACCAGCGTGAGAGCGGCAAACGCCCGCTCTGCGTCAACGGCGCCATCCATCTTGCGGAAGAATTCGAGTAACTCGCTCTTGCGCATGCAGAAACAGGCTTGTCCTGCGTCAATCGCCGTTTCGGCGAGGCCATGCGAGATTGCAACGAGATGTTCAAGATCCATCCCGAACTCGGCCCTCACCGCAATCTTTAGGTCCGCATCGATCACGGGCGCCGGTGGCAGAGGTGCGCCGGGAGCGGGAATCTCGAATGACATTGCGTATGAGTCAGCGGCCTCGTGGAAGGCGATGTCGCCCTGGGCAAACATGTAGGGCACCAGGGTGATTTCCCCAAAGCCCCTGTCGAACTGGAAGTCACCGTTCGGCGCAACGCCGAGTGGGCTAGTGGCAAGCCCATAGAAATGGGCATCACATTGACCCGCACAGTCCAACATCGCCGCGACCTCGCCGATCAGGTCATCGAGATCGATGTCGGTGCACGAACGGCCGCCCATCGTCGGTGAGGTGCAGATCGCCATCTCGGCCAGTGCACGGCTCGCAACGCCGGCAGCCGATCTTCTGAGTTCGGCCGTGTTGCTCGCGTCCAGTACATCCGTCTGGTCGTGATGGAGTGCCCTTAAGGCGGCGGCGGTCTGCTGCCATTCCCGGCGATCCCTGTCGATCGCCTCGTGGTTCAACATCGCCCTGAGGACGATCGAACGCCGGTCTAGTTTCTCCAGCCTGTCCTTGATCCGCTCCCAGACCATCTCCACCGCCGTCCGAAGCAGTGGTCCGACGTCGTTCGAAAGAACCTTCCCTGCCGCCTTCGCTCCAGCGTCGAACGCCAGTCCGAGATGAGCCCAACCACGGTTCTCGTCACAGACGAAACGAGGTGGCGGCAAGTCCAGATACGATCTGACGATATCCGTTGCATCTCTCGCCGGAATCGCATGCGCGAAACGGGCATCGGCCGAACGGGTCACCTCCGTGGCGAGGCTGTCCGCCCACCCCGCGTCTTGCGGTGTCCCGGCTAGTTCCGAGCCCGCGAGCGCCATGGAGGCGAGCAGCTGCCTCTCCGCAATATTTGTAGCGTCCATATAGCCGCGCAGTGAAGCGACGCCAGACCGAATGGCAATCACGCCATTGACCAGCTCGAACTGTGGGCGCTCTGGCGGAGTTGCATCCATCATCGCCTCGTCCGTCAACTGATCTATTTCAGGAAATTCTAGCCGGAAATGGATGGGCCGTTCAGGCAGGCCGGGCAGGAGCTCCTCGAGCCTCGGAGCGAGCCGTACGAGCCAGCGCTGCGCCGCGTCCCAGATCCTCGCAGAGAACGCCCTGTATGGTCCATCGACGATAAGCAGCTCGACCCACCAAGCGCGGCTAGGGGTTTCCACTACCGCGAGGAACTCGCCGTTGAGCGCCTCGAGCGGCGCGACGTATAGCGGCAGATTGCTGATCTCCTTGAAGTACGAGCTCGTGGAGCGCCGCTGCACCTCTACGAACCGGCTAACGGTCGGATCGATGACGAGATGGTAGTCCAGTGCGCTGCGGATGCGATGGCGCACCGCCGCCGCATAATCCGTCGCCAACATTGCCAACGCCCCCTTGGATATCTCCGGCTGCACGGGATCGAATCCCTGCGTTTCGAGGTAGCCGTAAAGGTTCACGAAGTCGCCGACGCCATGGATCTCGTATCCCCGCTCATGCAGCCGTTCTTGCTGGGAGAGGATTTTCCACACGCGCTTGGCGTCGAAATCTGCGTCCCAACTCATGCGAAGCGCATCGCCGAGCCCGATGCTGACACGGTGCCATTCTGCAGGGCTTTCATCGAACCCTATGGCGATGCCTCGCCCGACGCCGCCATGGACGATCAACGTCAAGCCCCGGCGATAGTCGGGAGAGGTCGCCAGCTGCTTTTCGAGCTTTGAGACGGCCGAGGCGCCGCGATCCAGGTCCTTGTCGTTCATTCCTTGGAGGCCGGTCGCCATCGCCTCCGAAAGCTCATCGGCAACGAGCACGATCAATGCATGGCCGCCCAGGTCGAACTCCGTCTTGACGACCATCAGCTTCGGTTCGGCCGGAAGAGGCAGAATGGCGAGACCGGACAATCCCATGTTTCCAGCCAGTATCGCCCGCAAGTCCTGCAACTCGGCCCGCCTAAGCTCCGCCTGCAGCTTAGGGAAGGCGCCAGCGGCAGCCGCCCTGTCCAGGATCAGGCGCCGCGCCGCCGCACCTATTGCCGTTGGAAGCATGACCATCCAGCCGTCTTCATGTCTAAGCAGTGGAAACCGTTCGAGCGAGCTATTGGTCAGGGACTCGCTTGCCAAATTGGCCAGGTCATTCGTGTGGCCAACGAAAGGCGCGATATCGCGGGCGATAAGTCCCATCCCAAATATTTCTTGCAGGTTGAAAGTGACAGCCTTCACCCCTGCCTCGACGTTCCTGGGTGCAACTTTGACCGGCGAGCCGGGCTGGGAGTCCGCTACGGTGTAGCGCGCCACTCCGGCCTTCTGCGCCATTGCGTTGCCCAGTCGAAGCAGTGACATCACGGAGTGCATCGCCTCCCCCGCCCAGGCGTCCTCGCGCAACGGCAACAGCGCACCCATGATCCGCGTCAGATGATAGCCATTATCCGGCCATGCTCCTTCGAGGATCGTGGCGCTACCGAACGATGACGGCACTACCGAACTGAACACGTCCTCGACTGGGTCTTCCCCAGCGCCTATGCCGTCCGCAAGAAGAATCTCGTTCACCCACTCCCTAATCTGCAGGAGCGTGGGCTTCGCAGAGCCTTTGCAGTGGAGGACCGCGAGGTGGATGACAGCCTCGATGCGTAAAGTTGCTGCATGGTTTTCTGGCTGGGTAAGAAGTCCCGCCAAGATTTCAACGACATGGCGCTGATTGAATTTCGCCAGCCGAGCGCACAGTTTCGCCTGACGCTTAGCTAGTTCGTCCAACCTAAACATATCGCCCGCTCGCGCAGCGGCGAACAAGGATGACAGTGCGTCCATCATGGGGACATTGGCGACCATGATCTAATCCTTCAACACTCGAACCGCTGAATCGCACCTGTGCGATAAGACGAGGCTCGTGTATTGTTTGCGTTGAGAAGTGATGCGACTCCGCCGTAGCATCGTTAGATCCGTTCGTATCGCAAAGAGCTTTGACGATTCCGACTAAGATTTCTCACCGTTCCTCATGCGAGAGCGCTGGAAGTATCGACTCGCCTGTATCACTTCGTTGCTGTAGCGGTTCAATCTATTAGGACAGAATCATGGCTTCGACATAAAGCGGCTGCGCGAGGTCGAGGAAGGGGGCCCTGTTCAGCGTGCTAGGCCATAAACCGTCGCAGGACGCGCGAACGGAACGATCGCCTGTCGCGCGACGATCATGCTTCCCCCGTTCGGCATGGGCAGCGTGGAAATGACTGCATCGGCGCGGAAATCGCGGTGGCGGCGGACAAAGCGCGTGAGCCATGGCTCATCGCGGCTTGCGAACACGAGATTCTCGGCGCTGCGCACCAGTTCGCGGTTCACCGCCCGGATCCCACTGGGCTTCAGGCGGCGAAACCTCGCGCGAAAGGACGGGAAGGTGAAGTCCGGCTCTCTGCTCCGCTCGCTTAATTGCGGATGGATGCAGATCGCCAAATCCGGAGCGAGCGTGACGGTCTTGCTGACGACGCGGTTGTCGTAAGAGGCCCCAAGCGCGATCGGGAAATCACTGGTGAGGAAGGCGCCGTCGCCGGGATCCGCTCGCATGACGTCCCATAGCGCATTGCCAAACACATGCACTCGCTGCTCGATCTGCGAAATGCCGATCGCCTGTGGGTATTTCCCGTCGATGTTGATGGTAACTGCCCCATCCGCAAGCAGCTCACTCATGCTGCGCTCGCCAAGTTCCTTCGGTGCCGGCGGCATCAGGCCCTGCGCGTCGAGGATTTGCATTCCGGCTTCAGTGGAGGCAGTGATCGGCGCCGAATGCAGCCGCATCGCCGCCGGCGAGCAGGACGCGACATAGGCCACGAATCCGGCGACCACATTGACGTCTTCGGCATCTATGCGCCGCTCCCGCACAGCGGCGAGTGCCCGGTTATAGTTCGGCTCGATCCGCTTCAGGAACGCTTCGATCGCCCGCGGCTCGTTGAGATAGGCGTTGGTGCTTCCATCCTCGATGCGGCATACATCCTCCGACCAGGGATAGAAACGCTTGAGGTCGTCCTTGCGCACCGCGACCAGCCGGCCGCGCGCATCATCGCTGTAGAAGTTGCGAAGATGTACCTGCGAGACATAGTGATCGAGCGCCATAGAGGCTTCATCGCGGATTGATACGCGCAAGACTCGCACACATATGTCCGGCGTCCAATTATGTTCTTGCGAAAAGAGGATTTCGCATCATTGCTGGTGGAGGATATGACAACATTCGGACCACAGTTCGGCGAGGACGACAAAGGAACGCTGTCGATCGAGCGCATCCGTCCGGGGCTGGCCGAGGTCTATTTCCGCCCATCGGACGCTCGCCTCACGGCGGCGGGCAGGCTAGATGATCCCACGGCGCGCCGGCTGCTGCTTCGGTTCGATACCAGCAGCCAGACGACGACCATCTTTCCGATCCATACCATGCCGACCAGCCGGTTCCTGCGACCCAAGCATTCCCCGATCCTTGCGATCGAGCTGTCGGATAACGGGATCTTCGAGGATGTCGATGATTTCGATCAGACGCCCTTCCAGGTCCTCCCGAACACCGTAGAGGATGTCGAACTCTATCTCGCGGAGTGCGTGCCGGCGGGCTTTACCAAGGACTCGAACTACGGGCTTGGGCTGGAACGGCGTCTCGGATTCATCCCGCGCGCCCTCGCTCAGATCGAGGGCGTCAAGACCTTGCGGCTGACCGAACAGCGCGATCTCGATGTCGCGGTGACGGAAGGCGGTTCCACCTTCGAGATGAGCTACAGCCTCTTCGACGCACTTCGCCGCGGCGCGAACCGGCTGGATGTGAAAGCGCAGACGTCGTCGCTGAAGAAGAAACAGCAATCGGCCTATGTGAACCTGCTCACGAAGCTCGATGCAGCCCGCTTCCCACCTAAGCCGATCGACCGCAGCCCCGATGATGTTGCCGACGCGATCGGCGAGGTTGTCATCGATGCGCGACTGTCCGATCGCGACCGCGGCGCGGTCGTAAAACTCGCCCAGGCGAGCGTGCGCAGTTCGCTAAAGACCCAGCGTAGCGCGATCGTGAAACTGCATGAGGAGATCGAGCTGGCCTCGCTCGACGAGTTGATCGCCCAGCTCGAAAGCTACTTGCCAAAATCCCTCAGCGAAGCCAGGTGGCAGGCGCTGTTCGAGGCAAACCCGTTCATCCTCGACATGGCCTTCAGCGTGCCGGTGCTTTTCCTGCAGGGACAGGCGCATGTTGGGGGGAAGAAGCTGGACGGCTCCGGCGACAAGATCACCGATTTCCTGTTCGCCAACCAGCTTACCGACAACATGGCCGTACTCGAGATCAAGACGCCCTCAACCCCGTTGCTGAGCAAGCGCTCGTACCGGGATGCAGTCTATGGGCCGTCTTTCGAGTTGGTAGGGGCCGTCACCCAGGTGCTCGATCAGGTCCAGAGGCTGCAAAGCCAGATCTTCCAGCTGCAGTCCCTCAATTGCGAGCACCGTCTCGAATCCTACGGCATCAAGGCCGTGCTGGTCGTCGGCGTGATTCCGGACGCGCCCGAGCTGAAGCGATCCTTCGAGCTGTTCCGCAGCACCTTATCGGGGGTCGCCGTCATCACCTTCGACGAGCTCCTGGCCAAGCTGCTGTCGCTGCGGGCGCTGCTCCGTTCTCGGCGATGACGTCAATGCTGCAGGGCCGGCGCCGCTCGCCGTCCTGTTCCTCATAGAATCCTGCGAAAGATTCCTGCGCAATGCATTCGGCCGACATTTGATCGAACGGCAGCGCTTACGCCGTGCCCTTCAGGATGAAGCAGCCGACAAGGCGCTTGATCTCCGCATAAGCGAAGAGCTCATCTTCCGGCAGCAGGGGCCGCGCGTGCATCGTCGCAAGGCGGGTGGGGTACAAGCGCTGCAGCGACTCGCGCACCAGCTCGGGGCGGGTGAAATGCGCGTGGAAGATTCCTCGCCAGTTGTCGGTGCGGCAGATTAGCAGCTCATAGTCGGTGAAATCGGCATAGTTGATCAGTGGCCAGTCGCGTCCGGTGCTGTCGCGGCGCTTCTTATCCAGCCACTTGTCATACATGCCGTTCGGCAAGCGGTGGCGCGGCCAGTCGCTGCCATAAAGCAGCGTCATCGCATCATCGATGAATCGGCGGATCTGGGATTCGAAGCGCTGCAGCCAGTCATGGACCTGATTGTTGCGCGCGAACGCCGTTTCGGTCTCCGGATCGGCCGAGACAGGCGCTAGCTCGCCGTACGCGATAACGAGCGCGGGGCGATCATCCTGCAGCCCTGCCGCCTCGAGCCCCTCATCGAACGCCTCGACGGGGAACTCGGTGAGGGCGGGATTGAACCCGCGCTCGAGATACAGCCCGGCGCGAAGGCTGACATCGCTGCCCAGCCCGCTCGGCCAAGTGATCGGATCGCGCCAGTCACCCAGATCGGAGCGCAGGATCGAGGCGACGGACACATCGAAGGTCGGCGTATGGTCAATGAGATGGCCGATGCCTTGCAGCCTGGCGAACCCCATCGTCGAGTTCGCCGTGTCCCGTACATCCAGCCAGGGCTGCTGAATGCCATGAAGGGATGCGAACAGGTCCGGCCCGCTCAGCCCGTAGATCGCCTTGATGTCCTCCTGAAGCGTGCGGCCGATCTGCGACAGCATGTCGAGTTCGGGCCGAAGGAAGCGACCGGAAAGCAATGAATGCGATGGCAGCGCGACCTCATACACCCCGCCTCCCGCAGCGAGCAGTGCGATGTCGCGTGCCGTCGTTCCGAGATTGCGCGCCGCCGCGCTGCTGGGAAGGCCGAGATCCGCGATATGCGCGAGGGCCGTTCGCGAAACTTCGTAGGCCCCGGTCGCCACCGGCAGGTCATGTGGACCCGTTCCTAGCAGTGCCTCACGAGCGCTCCTGGCGGTCGCGCCGATATCGGCCCCGTAGAGCGCAGAATGTGAGGCGCCAAAGACGTCGCGGGCCGCCAGCACATCCTGCGCGTGTCAATGACCGTGGAATCGGGACCCCATATTTTCGCGTAAAAGGGACCCCGGTTTGAGGCTTGTGAGAGGCACGACTTGGAGCGCCCGATCAGGCGGAGCTG
>NZ_JAMYVA010000044.1:0-47443 GCF_040323505.1 Mesorhizobium sp. M0040 | reverse complement strand
GATGAGCGGCGTGCCGGCCTGCGAGCTCGGCGCTACGCTTTGGCCGGCCAGCAGCGCCGCGATCAGCTTCGGTCCGGCCTCGCCGGCATTGTGCTCGTGGTAGGCGGTGGTGCGGCGGCGGATGCCGTAGCGGTCGAGCAGCACGCGGCTGACACGTGTGTCCTCGCAAGCGACGATATCGGCGGCGGCGAGCGTTTCCAGCGCGCGCAGCGTGATGTCGGCGAGATTGCCGATAGGCGTCGCCACCAGGTAGAGCGCCGGCTCGAGCGGCCGGGCGGCGATTTCGGTCTGCCCGACCACATAACTGCGTTTGGCCGATTCGCCGGTCACCTGCACAACTCCGTTCGACCCTGTTTGGCACGGCTCACGCTTGGTTGCAAAAGCCTGGGTTGCAAAGGCCCTGGTTCCAAAAGGGATGCCGACGTGAACCAGCCGCCATGCCTTCGCCATAGTAGGGAACGAAACCGTTGCCGGCGAATTTTGCACCTGATCTCGGGAGGAGCAGGATGAACAGCCTGACGATACAGGACGTTTTCGAACCCTACTATGCCGGCCGCAAACGCTTCGCCGCGCCAAGCGAGAAGAGCCTGCCTGCCGAAGCCGCAGATGGCAGAGCCAAGAAGCCGCTTGCACGCCAGCGAACGGCAGAGAGCAAGCCCGCAAACGAAACCGACCGCACGATGGAGCACTGACCGGACGATGCCCAATCGCTTCGACATTTTCATCACCCGCCTCGAAACAAAAAGCGCCCGCGATGGCGCAGCGTCACATTCCACAGACGACCAGCACCACGCCTCACGCGACAAAAGCGAGATCAAGCCGGCCCGTTCCGGAGAGACCAGCGAAAAAGATCGCGCCAAACACCGCCACAAGCACGAGGCTTGACCCCGCAAACCTTAGCGATCGGTCGAGACAGTTCTCGAAGCGCGGTTGCGAATGCTCCGCGATGTATCATTCAACCCAGATACTTCGAGACACGCGCCTCCAGCAGGCCCACCAGAGCCGGGTCCATGAATGCATAGTCGTCGGGAATATCGAGGCAGATTACTCGAGCCTTTTTCAGGCTTGTCTTGAATTTCTGCTGCAGTTTGGCGCGGTGCGTTTTTTCCATCACGAAGATGATGTCGGCCCAGGCGACGAGTTCATGCGTCAACGGAATGTCGGCATCGTGATTAGTGCCGGCCGAAGCGACCTCGATGTCCCGCCGCTTGGAAAACACCTGCTCCGCCGTCGGGCTGCGCAAGCGATTCTGGCTGCAGATGAAGAGAACGTTCTTCAACGTGCTATCTGGCCAAATCCGCCACGACCGCATCGAGCACGATCATGCCGGCCGGCGTGGCGCGCAGGCGGGCATTGCCGATCGGCGCCACCAGGCCTTCGTCCTGCAGCACCGACAGCCGTGCCGTCGACAGGCCACGCCCTGAAAATGCCTCGTAGCGGGAAAGGTCGATGCCCTCCGCCAGCCTCAGCCCCATCAGCAGGAACTCGTCGGCCTCTTCCGACCGCGTCAGGACCTCGCCGCCGGTAACGCCATGACCCTTGGCCTCGACCAGATTGGCCCAGGTCTCCGGCATTTTCTCGGCGATCGTCACCACGCGGCGGCCATTTTCGACGAACCGGCCATGCGCGCCGGGACCGACGCCGACATATTCGCCATAGCGCCAGTAGGTGAGATTGTGCCGGCTTTCGGCGCCGGGCCTGGCGTGGTTGGAAATCTCGTAGGCCGGCAGTCCGCGCGCGGTGGTGATCTCCTGCGTTAACGCGTAGAGATCGGCGGCAAGCTCATTGTCTGGAATGATGAATTTCCTTGCCGCATGCAGTGCATGGAACGGCGTGCCTTCCTCGATGGTCAGCTGATAGAGCGACAGATGGTCTGCGGCGTGGCCGATCGCCTGCTCGAGCTCCGCCTGCCACGCTTCCGGCGTCTGACCGGGCCGCGCGTAGATCAGGTCGAACGACAGCCGTGGGAAAATCTCGCGCGCCAGGCCGATCGCATGCAGGGCCTCATCGACATTGTGCAAACGGCCGAGGAAGCGCAGATCCTTGTCGTTCAGCGCCTGCACGCCAAGCGATACCCGGTTGACGCCGGCCGCGCGATAGCCGCGAAAGCGCTCGGCCTCGACGGAGGAGGGATTGGCCTCCAGTGTCACCTCGATGCCGTCAGGCACCGTCCAGTTCTTCGCCACTGCATCCAGCACCGCCGCCACGGTCTGCGGTTTCATCAGCGATGGCGTGCCGCCGCCAAGAAAGATACTGGTCACCTCACGCGGCCCGGTGCGGCCGCGCATCGTCGCCAGCTCGGTCTCGAAAGCGCGGGCAAAACGCTCTTGGTCGACCGGCTGGTGGCGGACATGGCTGTTGAAGTCGCAATACGGGCATTTGGCCGCGCAGAACGGCCAGTGGACGTAGACGCCGAAACCAGGCCTGCGGTCGAGCAGCATGGTCATACGGCGGCCAATCGGGCTTGCGCGAATTTCTGGAAGGCGCGGGCACGGTGCGACAATGCGGTTGGCTGGCCGGGCTTCCAGCCATGCTTTTCCTTCGCGCTCATCTCGCCGAAGGTCTTTTCGAACCCATCGGGCAAGAACACCGGATCGTAGCCGAAGCCGAGCTCGCCGCGCGGCGGCCATACCAGCGTGCCCTCGACCTCACCGCGAAAATATTCCGCCTGGCCATCGGGGAAGGCCAGGCAGATGACCGCGACAAAGCGGCCCTTGCGCTGGGCAGGCGTGATCGCGCCAACTTCCTGCAAGGCCACTTCCGTGCGCTGCATGGCCATGCCGAAGTCGCGGGAGCCGTCCGGCGTCTCGGCCCAGTTGGCGGTGTAGACGCCGGGTGCGCCGTCGAGCGCATCGACACACAGGCCGGAATCGTCCGACAGCGCCGGCAATCCAGTGGCCTTGGCGGCGGCCAAGGCTTTTATGAGGGCGTTCTGCTCGAAAGTGGTGCCGGTCTCGTCTGGCTCCGGCAAGCCGTATTCCTTTGCGGACTTCGCTTCTATGCCGAATGGCGCCATCAGATCGGCGAATTCCCGCAATTTACCGATGTTATGGCTGGCGACGACGATCTTATGCCCGTCAAGCGAATGAACAGTTGGCGAATGCATCAGATGCCCCAGATTCTTGGCTCGGCGAATTCGATCGAATTGCCCGACGGGTCGCGAATATAGATCGAGCGGCCGCCCTGCGGCCATTCGAACTCGCTTTCGATGGCGATTTTCTTCGCCACAAGATGCGCTTTCCAGCGTGGGATTTCATCCGCGCTTGCGGCGAAGCAAAGATGGCCCTGGCCGACCGCGCCATGCGGCGGTACTTTGAGCTTGGCGTCGGCCGGCGGCGGCACTTTGGTCGCCTCGGCATTGAACATAAGCAGCACGCTGTCGCCGCAGCGGAAGAAGAGATGCCTGCCATCGACCTTGCCGAGCAGATCGAGCCCGAGCACGCCCGAATAGAACCGTTCCGCGGCAGCAAGGTCCGTCACGTAGAGTGCTGATTCCAGGATTGCAGAAGGAGTCACAGGATCGCCAATCTCATCAATATTGACCGCAGCTAAGCCACCGCCATTTGCTGCAAGCTGACCAGGCGCTGAATACCTTTCTTGGCGAGCCCCATCAGCGCCGCGAACTGCTCTTCCGAGAACGGCTCGCCCTCGGCCGTGCCTTGGATCTCGACGATGCCGCCCTTGCCGGTCATGACGAAATTGGCGTCGGTGCCGGCCGAGGAATCCTCGATATAGTCGAGGTCGATGACCGGCTGGCCATCATGGATGCCGCAGGAGATCGCCGCAACGTGATCCTTCAGCACCTTGCCCAGGCTCGCCATCTGGCGGGTTTCCATCCAGCGCAGGCAGTCGTAGAGCGCCACCCAGCCGCCGGTGATCGAAGCGGTGCGCGTGCCGCCGTCGGCCTGGATCACGTCGCAGTCGACGGTGATCTGCTGCTCGCCGAGCGCCTGCAGATCGACCACGGCGCGCAGGGAGCGGCCGATCAGCCGCTGGATTTCCAGCGTGCGGCCGCCTTGTTTGCCGGCCGAAGCCTCGCGGCGCATGCGCTCGCCGGTCGAACGCGGCAGCATGCCGTATTCCGCCGTCACCCAGCCCTTGCCGGAGTTGCGCATCCAGCCCGGCACCTTTTCCTCCAGGCTGGCCGTACACAGCACATGCGTGTCGCCGAACTTCACCAGGCACGAGCCTTCCGCATGCTTGGAGACGCCGCGCTCGAAGGAGATGGGGCGCATTTCGTCGAATTGGCGTTTGGAAGGGCGCATTCAGGCTTCTTTCTTTCTTCGGAATCTTGGCCGGGGAATCTTGGCCGGCTTGTAGCCGCACGGGGCGTGAGGCGCAAAGGAAAATGGACCGGTTGCGCCGACACCGCGGAAGTCTATATCTTCGGGGCGGAGGTTTTTGGCTCGAAATGACAAAGGCAGTCGATCCCGGTTTGCAGTCGCACGTGCTCCCGTCGCACGCGCTGCAATCGCCCGCGCTTCAATCGCTCGACATGCGTTCGCGCGACATCTTCCGGCGCATCGTCGATTCCTATTTGAGGGATGGCGAGCCGGTCGGTTCGCGCAGCCTGTCGCGCATCCTGCCGTCATCGCTGTCGCCGGCCACCATCCGCAACGTGATGAGCGACCTTGAGCATCTCGGCCTGATCTATGCGCCGCACATTTCGGCTGGCCGGCTGCCGACTCAGGCAGGCCTGCGCTTCTTCGTCGATGCTTTCATGGAACTTGGTGACCTCTCCGACGAGGAGCGCCGCACCATCGAGGCCCAGGTGCGCGCCTCCGGCTCGGGCGCGACGCTGGAGCATATGCTGACCGAGGCCAGCCAGATGCTGTCCGGCATGTCGCGCGGCGCCGGCCTCGTGCTCGCCGCCAAGAATGAGGTGGCGCTTAAGCACATCGAATTCATCCAGCTCGAGCCGACCAAGGCGCTGGCCGTGCTGGTCTCGCAGAACGGCGACGTCGAAAATCGCGTCATCGATCTGCCCGCCGGCATCACCATCTCGCAATTGCACGAAGCCTCCAACTTCCTCAACGCCCATATCCGCGGTCGCACCCTGGCCGAGGCGCGGGTCGAGATCGCCCGCATCAAGGAAGAGACCAGGGCAGCCCTCGACACGCTGTCGCAGGATCTGGTCGAGAAGGGCCTGGCGGTCTGGGCAGGCGCTGAAAGCGGCGTGCCTGGGCGGCTTATCGTGCGCGGCCGCGCCAATCTCCTGGAAAACGTCACTGCCCAGGCCGACATAGAATTGCTGCGGCATCTGTTTGAGGATCTGGAGACGCAGGATGGGCTGATCCAGCTTCTCGACCTCGCCGAGGCAGGCCCAGGCGTGCGCATATTCATCGGTTCGGAAAACAAGCTGTTTTCGCTGTCTGGCTCCTCGCTGGTGGTGGCACCCTATCGCGACAAGGACGCGCGCGTCGTCGGTGCGCTCGGCGTCATCGGGCCGACGCGGCTGAATTATGCGCGCATAGTACCGATGGTCGACTATACCGCGCAGCTGATTTCGCGCATGCTGAGCTAGGAGCCGCCGCGGGCCTGCCGCAAGGAGGAGAAAAGAATGGCGCTGGAATCGTTCAAGGCCCAGATCAGTCTGCTGCTCGAAGAAATGATCAACCAGCCAGAGGATCAGCACGAGGTGCAAGAGCAATTGCGCGAGAAGCTGCAAGAGATGCGGGCGATGGGTTTGCCGCTGCCGGCCGATCTGGTCGCGCTGGAAAAGCGCCTCGACGACGACTTTTACGCCTCTGGCAACTGAACGGGTTCGGCTTCAAATCCTCGTGTGCTGGACGGCCGCTTGGAACGATCAATACCTGATGCCGTTTGCCCTGTTCGAGGCGAATCCCGGAGGACGTTGATGATCCGATCTGGCGGCTTTGCGGCCGTTGCCGCTGCCCTCCTTGTTGCGACACCGGCAGCCGCCCAGCAGGCGGACCAGAATGTGCTCAAAGGCGAAGCCGCGTTTGGCGATTGGCAAGCCGACAGGCCTGGCGTCCGACGCCTGATTGGGCCGCGAGACATGCCGGCAGCCGACCCCGGCCAATCCGCTTCGAACGGCGCCGGCGTGGCGGAACGGCCCGAAAGCGCCAAGCCAGAATTGCCGTCGGGCTTTTCGGCTGAAATGATCGCATCCGGCATCGTCAATCCACGTGTCGTGCGCGTCGCTCCGAATGGCGACCTGTTTGTTGCCAACAGCCATGCCGACCAAATACGCGTCTATCGTCTCGCCGAGGGCAGCGCCAGGCCCATCGAGAAAGCGATCTTCGCCAAGGGGCTCAATTATCCCTACGGCATCGCCTTCTATCCGCCAGGAGACAAACCGCAATGGGTCTATGTCGCGAACAGCGACAGCATCGTCCGCTTCCCCTATCGCGATGGCGACTTGAAGACATCCGGAAAACCAGAAACCATTGTCGCCCAAATCCCGTCGGGTGGTCACACGACCCGCGACATCGCCTTCTCGCAGGACGGCAAAACGCTTTATTTGTCGGTTGGCTCCGCCTCGAACGTCGCCGAGGATATAGGCAAGGAGCCGGATAGCGGCCTCGACGCCTGGGCCAAATCAAAGCCGCTCGGGGCGGCCTGGGGCTCCGAGGACGGCCGTGCCGATGTGCTCGCCTTTGACCCGGATGGGAAAAATCCCCGAACTGTCGCCACCGGCCTGCGCAACTGTACGGGCATGACCGTGCAGCCCGCCACCGGCGCATTGTGGTGCGTCGTCAATGAGCGCGACGAGCTCGGCGACAATGTGCCGTTCGAATTTGCAACAGCGGTCAAGGACGGCGGATTCTATGGCTGGCCTTGGTACTACATCGGCAATAACGAGGATCCGCGCCATCAGGGCGAGCGGCCAGACCTCGCCGGCAAGGCCACTGTCCCCGATGTATTGATGCAGGCGCATTCGGCGCCGATGAATATAGCCTTCTACGACGGCAAGAACTTCCCGGCGGATTATCAGGGTGACGCCTTCGTCGCCATGCATGGTTCGTGGAACCGTGGCGCCAGGACCGGCTACAAGGTGGTAAGGCTCAAATTCAGGGATGGCAAGCCGACCGGCGAATATGAGGACTTCATGACCGGCTTCGTCATCTCGAACGACGCCGTCTGGGGCCGCCCGGTCGGTGTCGCGATGGCCAAGGACGGCTCGCTGATCGTCACCGAGGACGGCAACGGCACCATCTGGCGCGTTACCTACGAAGACGGCCGCTCCTGAACGGCGGTGTCGCCTGCTGCGCTGGCGCAATCGAATCCGGGCCGAGGGAATTCACCCAACTTCAACATTGTGCGACAAGCGCGAATCATGACACTCACCGGGTTTCTCGCCTATAGCGCCGCCCTCGGCATCGCCGCGGCCATCCCCGGCCCCGGCGTCACCGCGCTCGTTGCGCGTGCGCTGGGTTCCGGCTTCCGCTCGTCGCTGGCCATGTCGTTCGGGCTGATGCTCGGCGACCTGACCTATCTCACTGCCGTGGTGCTCGGCCTGGCTTTCGTCGCACAAACTTTCGGCATGGTCTTCCTGGCCATCAAATGGCTGGGCGTCGCCTACCTCGCCTTTCTTGGCTGGCGTTTCTGGACGAGCGGCATCACGCCGGAGACGGTGGAGGCGAAGAAAGGCAAGGGCGGCTTGGCATCCAGCTTTGTAGCCGGCCTCGCCGTCACGCTCGGCAATCCGAAGACGATGATCTTCTATCTTGCCATCACCCCGACCATCGTCGATCTGAAGACGATCACGCTGGCCGATTACGGCATCCTCGTCGCGCTCACCATCGTCGTCCTGCTCGTGGTGCTGGTGCCCTATCTGGCGCTGGCGGCCAAGGCGCGCTGGTTCCTGAAGTCGCCGCGGGCGCTGAGGGTACTCAACCGCACCGCCGCGGGCTTCATGGTCGGTGCGGCGGCGGCAATTGCCGCCCGCCAATAGATCTCTTTCGCCAATCCGCCCAAGGATTGCCACGCCTTGCAAGGGCGGGGGTACTCAGCACGAACTTCACTCGGATATTTTTCGGTCGACAGCCTATCTTGCGCGGCGGATGGCTCTATCCTAGGCCCCGCCCGACTCTTGCCGCTTGACCTCTGGGAGGAAATCAATGAACAAGCCCGCCACCCCCGCACACGTGCCCGGCCGCGGCCGCATCTACAATTCGATCACCGAGACGATCGGCGACACG
This sequence comes from Mesorhizobium sp. M0040, assembly GCF_040323505.1. NCBI lineage: Bacteria > Pseudomonadati > Pseudomonadota > Alphaproteobacteria > Hyphomicrobiales > Phyllobacteriaceae > Mesorhizobium > Mesorhizobium sp. M0040. Next base: position 39,278 of record NZ_JAMYVA010000044.1, on the reverse strand, counting down.
CCGCTGGTGCGGCTTGATAAATTCGCCAGGGAGAAGGGTGTCGTCGCCAATCTGCTGGCCAAGCTCGAATTCTTCAACCCGATCGCCTCGGTCAAGGACCGCATCGGCGTGTCGATGATCGAGGCATTGGAGGCTTCGGGCAGGATTACGCCCGGCAAGACCACCCTGATCGAGCCGACCTCGGGCAATACCGGCATCGCGCTCGCCTTTGCCGCCGCTGCCAAGGGCTACAAGCTGATCCTGACCATGCCGGAAACCATGTCCGTCGAACGCCGCAAGATGCTGGCTCTGCTCGGTGCCGAACTGGTGCTGACCGAAGGGCCGAAAGGCATGAAGGGCGCCATCGCCAAGGCGGACGAGCTGGCGGCAACGCTGCCCGACGCTGTCATTCCGCAGCAATTCGAAAACCCGGCCAATCCGGAAATCCATCGCCGCACCACGGCCGAGGAAATCTGGAACGACACCCATGGGGAAGTCGATATCTTCGTTGCCGGCATCGGAACCGGCGGCACCATCACCGGCGTCGGCCAGGTGCTGAAGAAGCGCAAGCCCTCGGTGCATGTCGTCGCGGTCGAACCGGAAGCCTCGCCGGTGCTGTCGGGCGGTCAGCCAGGCCCGCACAAGATCCAGGGCATTGGCGCCGGCTTCGCGCCAAAAATCCTCGATACGACGATCTACGACGAGATCGTCAAGGTCTCGAACGAGGATTCGGTTGCCAATGCACGGCTCGTCGCTCGGCTCGAAGGTGTGCCGGTCGGCATCTCGTCGGGTGCCGCCCTGCAAGCAGCGATCGTCGTCGGCTCGCGGCCCGAGAACAAGGGCAAGAACCTCGTCGTCGTCATTCCCTCCTTCGCCGAGCGCTATCTCTCGACGATCCTGTTCGAGGGGTTGGGGACTTAGGGTCTGGACACGAGTAGCGATCCCTTCGCGCTGCCCTCCGGCGGGCCGCTGAAAATACCTGTAGCGACATCGTTCGCTGGAGCGGCGGGTCCCTTCCGTATCAAATCGTCGCTGCCCGGCAGGTGGAGGACTTCATGTACAAGCTCTATACGCGTGCCAATACAGGCGGCTTTGTCATCGAGGCGGCGCTCGCTTTGGCGGGCGTGCCTTTCGACCAGATCGACGTTCCGAAGGGCCGACCCGACCAGGCCTTTTTAGATATCAGCCCCTTGAACCAGGTGCCGGTCCTGATCTTGCCGGACGGACGCTCGATGACCGAATCGGCGGCGATCTGCATCCTGCTGGCCGAGCGCCACCCGGAAGCAGGACTGGCGCCCGCTGCAAGTTCGGCTGACCGTGCCGACTTCCTGCGCTGGATGTTTTTCATGTCCTCCATCTATTCGGCTGACCTGCGGTTCTTCTACGCTCATCGCTACACGACCGATCCCCGCGGCGTGGACGCTGTCAAACAGGCGGCGGTCTCGGAAATGGATCGAAGCTTCGCCATTCTCGATGCGGCGCTCGCAGGCCATGACTGGCTGGCCGGCGACCGGCTCTCGCTGGCCGACATCTATCTCGTCATGTTGGTGGCCTGGCATCCGGAGGTCGCGAAGGTTCCAACCGCTTGGCCGAATATCGAACGCCTGTGGGCCAATTTGCGGGAACATCGAGTGATAAAGAGGCTGAATGCTTCCCACGACATGTGGCCGGCCTAAGCACTCCGCCTTGTCTCAGTGTCTTTCCGCGTGGCCGAGCCATGCCCGTCGTTCCTGCAGGAACCGGCGCACGGCCGGATCGCGTTCGAGGCCGATAGCCCGGTCATAGGCCTCGCTCGCTTGCGGAACTTTGCCGAGTCTGGCCAGCAGGCCCGCGCGGGCGGCCCAGTAAGGTTGATAGTCATACAGCCGCTTGTCGCCGCTGAGTTGATCAAGCGCGCCCAATCCTGCTGAAGCACCTTCGGCCTCGGCAATCGCCACCGCACGGTTGATCGACACCACCGGCGAGCCGGCAATCACCGACAGCGCGTCGTAGAGCTCCTTGATCGCGACCCAGTCGGTACAACCGGTCAGCCGCCGTGTCGTATGGGCGGATTGCACGGCGGCCTCTAGCTGGTAGCGGCCGACAACACCCTCGGCGGCCGCGCGCCCGAGCAGCGCCTCCGCTTCATCGATCAGGGTGTCGTCCCACAATGCAAGATCCTGCTCGGCCAGCGTCACATAGTCACCCGCCGCATTGCGCCGGGCTGCACGCCGCGCCTCGGCGAACAGCATCAGCGCCAGCAGGCCGAGTGCTTCCGGCTCATCCGGCATCAGCGAGGCGATCAGACGGCCGAGCCAGATGCCTTCGGTCGCGAGATTGCGGCGCCGCGTTTCGGTGCCGGCCGGGTCGGACCAACCTTCGGCAAACGCCGCGTAGATCGCTTCCAGAACGGTGCCCAGCCGCTCGCCGAGCTCGGCCCGCTCCGGCACGCGGAACGGAATGCCTGTCTCGCGAATTCGCGTCTTGGCGCGCACCAGGCGCTGGCTCATCGTGGCTGGCGAGACAAGAAAAGCCGAGGCGATGGTCGCTGCGTCGAAGCCCAGGACCGTCTGCAGGATCAGCGGTGCTCGCACGCCGGCCTCAATCGCGGGATGGGCGCAGGCAAACATCAGCCTGAGCCGCTCGTCCGGCAGGTCTTCCTCGGCCATGCGCGCCTCCATCTCCTCGGCGATCAGTCTGAGGTGGTCGCGGCCCGCCTCGCGTGTCAGCCGCCGTCTGACCGCGTCGACGCGGCGCTTGCGTGCCACCGCCAGCAGCCAGGCTTCCGGCTTATCGGGCACGCCCGCCTGTGGCCAACGCTCGAGCGCCGCTGCAAAGGCATCGGCCAATGCGTCCTCGGCAGCGGCCACGTCGCGCGTGCGCGCGGCGAGATAAGCGACCAGCTTGCCGTAGCTTTGCCGGGCGGCCGCTTCCGCCGCCGCCCGCGCAGTATCGGGCAATTCCGGCATCACATGGTGAGTTCCCAGATCGGCCGCACCTCTACCGTGCCGGTGCTGGCGCCCGGGCAGCGCGCCGCCCAGGCAATGGCGGCGTCGACGTCCTCCGCTTCGATCATATAGAAGCCGGCAAGCTGCTCCTTGGTGTCGGCATAGGGGCCGTCGAGCACGTTGGACTTGCCATTGGCCATCCGCACCGAGGTAGCGGATTGCGTCGGCTTCAGCCGGTCGCCGGCGAGCCAGGCTCCGGATTTCTTCAACGCTTCGGTGTAGGCGACGTACGCGCTCGACATCTGTGTCACCGCATCTGCTGGCGCGGCTGCCATCCCCGCTTCGTTTCCATAGATCAAAAGCATGTATCGCATGGTCTTCTCCCGTTTCTCGAAGGCCGCATCGTTGCGAGCCGGACTTATGTCGCGCGGCCCTGCCGGATTTCGACAAGCGCTGGAAAAATCTTTCTGCCGCGATGCGACCTCGCGCAAGCGCCAACGTGTTGCGGCACTGCTTAGCCGTTCGTCTAATCGCTGCTATTGCGGGTTGGCATTTCCCGCCCGCTGTCTAAACTCGCTTCGTGCCGCCGAGGAGGGCACGGCGGCGAATTTTCAGGGAGGAAATCGCATGCTCAATTTCAGGACGAAATTTGTTGCAGCCGGCGTGCTGGCGCTGTCGCTTGGCCTTGGCGCGGTATCGGTCAAGGCACAGGAATTCATCAACGTGCTGACCGGCGGCACGTCCGGCGTCTACTATCCGCTCGGCGTCGCGCTGTCGGAAATCTACGGCAAGGGCATCGAAGGCGCGCGCACCCAGGTGCAGGCGACGAAAGCGTCGGTCGAAAACCTCAACCTGCTGCAGCAGGGCAAGGGCGAGATCGCCTTTGCGCTCGGCGATTCCGTCAAGCTGGCCGCCGAAGGCAACACCGAAGCAGGCTTCCCAGGCAAGCTCGACAAGCTGCGCGGCATTGCCGCCATCTATCCCAATTACATCCAGATCGTCGCCAGCAAGGAATCCGGCATCAAGACGCTCGCCGATCTCAAGGGCAAGAGCCTTTCGGTCGGCGCGCCGGCCTCAGGCACCGAGCTCAACGCCCGCACGATATTTGCCGCTGCCGGGCTGAAATACGAAGACCTCGGGCGGATCGAATATCTGCCCTTCGCCGAATCGGTGGAGCTGATCAAGAACCGCCAGCTCGACGCCACGCTGCAGTCGGCTGGCCTTGGGGTCGCGTCGATCCGTGACCTCGCCACCTCAGTGCCGGTAAACATCGTTGCCGTGCCGGCGGAGGACGTCGCCAAGATCGGCTCGCCCTATCTTTCCGTGGTCATCCCCAAGGGCACCTACGAGGGCCAGACCGAGGATGTTGCGACCGCCGCCGTCGGCAATTTCCTGATCACCAGCGCCGATGTCTCCGACGAGACCGCCTACCAGATGACGAAACTGCTGTTCGAGCATCTCGACCAGCTCACCGCTGCCCACGCCGCCGCCAAGGCGATCGACCCGGCCAAGGCGCTCGACGGCATGCCGGTGCCGCTGCATCCAGGCGCCGAGAGGTATTACAAGGAAAAGGGATTGGTGAAGTAAGGAGCCATCCCTCCCCCTTGAGGAGAAGGTGAACAGCTGCCGAAGGCGAATGGACGGGTAGGGTCGGTTGAGGCCGCGCACTGCCGCACCGACCCCACCCGCCTCGCTTCGCTCGGCACCCTCCCCTCGAGGAGGGGACCGCCCCGCCAGGAACCCCGCTAATGACCGTAATCCCGACCGTTCTTTCCCCCACAGCGGAAGCTCCTGTCGAAGGATTGCCGCCTGGCTTCGGCGAAGGCATCGCCGGCAAGGCGGCTTTTTTTATCGCCATCGCCTTCTCCATCTTCCAAATCTACATCGCCGCCTATGGCAGCCTGCCGAGCCAGGTCATACGCGCCATGCATGTCGGCTTCCTGCTGCTGCTCGGCTTTGCCCTAATCGCCAATCTGCGCGCCAAAAGCGTCCCGGCGAAAGCAGTGTTCTGGACGCTCGGCCTGCTTGGTTTCGCCACCGGTCTGTACAATTGGGTGTTCTATGCCGACCTCATCCGCCGCTCCGGCTTTCTCACCACGCCTGACCTGATCGTCGGCGCGGTGCTGGTCGTGCTGGTCTTCGAGGCGGCGCGGCGGTTAATGGGGCTGCCGCTTGCCGTCATTGCCTTTATCTTTCTCGCCTACGCATTTGCCGGCAATCATCTGCCGCCGCCGTTCATCCATCGCGGTTATGATTTCGCCCAGCTCGTCGACACCTTCGCCTATGGCACCGAAGGCATCTACGGCACGCCGATCTATGTCTCGGCCGCCTATATCTTCATCTTCGTCGTTTTCGCCGCCTTTCTTGAGCGCGCCGGCATGATCGCGCTGTTCAACGATTTTGCGCTTGGCCTGGTCGGCTCATGGCGCGGCGGCCCGGCGCAAGTCTGCGTGCTGTCCTCGGCGCTGATGGGCACCATTTCCGGCTCCGGCGTCGCCAATGTGGTGGCCAGCGGCCAGTTCACCATCCCGCTGATGAAGCGCTTCGGTTTCCGCTCGGCCTTCGCCGGCGCCGTCGAGGCGACCTCGTCGATGGGCGGCCAGATCATGCCGCCGGTGATGGGAGCGGTTGCCTTTATCATGGCCGAGACCCTGAACATCCCCTATGCCGCGGTGGTCAAGGCGGCGATCATTCCGGCGCTGCTCTATTTCGGCGCCTGTTTCTGGCAGGTGCACCTGGAAGCCGGCAAGGCCGGCCTGCACGGCATGGCCAAGGCTGACCTGCCCAATCCGTGGGATGCGGTGAGACAACATTGGCCGCTGGTACTGCCTCTCGCAGCACTGATCTACCTGCTGTTTGCCGGCTACACACCGGTGTTCGCCGGCACCATGGGCCTGGCGTTGACCATTGTGCTTATCCTCGGCACGCCGCTGGCAGCATCGATCGGGCCGCTCGCCTTCCGCATCGTCTTCTGGCTGGCGCTCGGGCTTGCCGCGGCTTCCTTCATGAAATTCGGCGTCAACATCCTCAGCCTGGTCATCGCCGTGCTGGTCGCCGCCTGCCTCACCTTCAAGGGCGGGCGCGAGACGCTGCGCATATGCGTGGATTCCCTTGCCGAAGGAGCAAAGAACGCGCTGCCGGTCGGCATTGCCTGCGCCATTGTCGGCATCGTCATCGGCACGTTGACGCTTACCGGCATCGCCTCGACCTTCATCGGCTGGATCATCTCGATCGGCGAGAACAATCTGTTCCTGTCGCTGCTTTTGACCATGCTCACCTGCCTGGTGCTCGGCATGGGCATACCGACCATTCCCAACTACATCATCACTTCGTCGCTGGCCGGGCCAGCGCTGCTGTCGCTCGGCGTGCCGTTGGTGGTCAGCCATATGTTCGTCTTCTATTTCGGCATCATGGCCGATCTCACCCCGCCTGTGGCGCTGGCCGCCTTCGCCGCCGCACCCATGGCCAAGGAAAGCGGCCTCAAGATCGGCATCCAGGCCACCAAGCTTGCCATTGCCGGCTTCGTTGTGCCGTTCATGGCGGTCTATACCCCGGCGCTGATGCTGCAGGACCCCGGCCCGATCGCCGCCCAGTTCGGCTATCCCGTCGAGGTCGCCTATATCGTCATCAAAGCCTGCATGGGTATCGTCCTGTGGGGCGCCGCGGCGGTCGGATTTCTCGCCCGGCGCATGGCCTGGTGGGAACGCCTCGTCGCCTTCGCCGCCGGCGTGCTGCTGGTTGCGGCGCTGCCGCTCACCGACGAGGCGGGCTGGGCGCTGTCCCTTGCCTGGATCGGCTGGCACTGCTGGCGCGCGCGGCAGGCTTCGCTGGCTAATTCAGCATGAGCCTCTGCATCGTCGCGGCCGGCAAGACGGTGACGCTCGCGGTCGCTGCCTTCACGCTCTCCTGGGTGCATTCGGTGGAGAAGACCCAGTGGCAGGAAGACTGGAAGGTGCTGCCGTCCGGCCTGCAGCTGGTCGAGGCCCGCATCAAGGGATCGGGCGCCGGGATGGAGCCGCCGCAAGGCTCGGTGCTGAGAAACGGCTGGTGGGTCTATGCGCCCAAGGTCGGGCCACAGCGGCGCCTCGCGCTCGCCGCCTCGGGCGCCACGGGTCAGGGCTGGACGCTGTGCACGGCGCAGGACTGTCGCGAACTGGCCAAGCTGGCAGGCGGCACGATCTCGCTGGAGCCGTGCGGGCAGGAGGGCTCCAGCCAGCCGCGGTAGCGGGCGATCATGCCGGCAAGCGGATGCGAGATCTCGACATGGAAGCGGAAGCGGCCATCCTTCACCGATTCGTAGGAAGTCGAGCGTGGACCGAGCCACATCGGAAGCGGCAGGCCAAAAAAACTCCAGCGGCGCAAGACCAGCGCCAGCCGGCCGTCATCGGCAACCAGCGCCATCGCGAAGGTCAGCGGGCCGAAGCGTTCGCACAGCAAGCGCTGCGATCGACCCCGGCCTGCGGACTGTAGGCTCGAAAAACTGTGCTTGCCGAATGTCCGGGTCCAGGTCTCGCCGTCCTTGTCGGTGTCGAAGCGGACATGAACCGGGATGTCCTCGCTTGCCCCGGGGAAGCCGACCGTCCAGGCCATTAGCCGGCCAAGAACATTGCGCCCGCGTTCGACGCGCGCGCGGTCTGCGGCCGTGATCGTACGGTCATGCATTGACCTAATTGCCTCGGGAAGGCCTTGCCAGGCGGCACCGAGCAGCTCGGCATAAAGCGGCTTGTCCTCGTCCGCCGCCCCGTTCCTGAAGCCGGTGTAGATTGTCCGCCCGGCGAACAGGGCTTCATAATCCCGGAGCTCCAAATCGCGCACCCCCGCCCGTGCGCCCGGTGCGGGCTGATGTCCGGCCAGCGCTTTGCGGGCCAATGCTTCGACCGCCATCGACGGGATCAGCGGCCCGTCATTGCCCTCCGCCAAGAGATGCCACGAGCGCTTAACGGTGGCGCCCGCCCGGTCCGATCCCTCCACCTCGACGAACATGCCGCCGCGATGCTCGCCCCAGCACAGCCGGTTCGTTGCCTGATGCATCAGCGGCGCCAGCGGCGAAAGCGAACCGATCAATCCGGCGCGCACCAGCCAGGCGAGGCCGATCAGGGCGCGGTGCAGCGTCTCGGGAACCGGCCCGGCGCCCATCCAGATGGTCTTCGCCTCCGGCCAAAGCTTGGCCAGAGCGCGCAGGTCCGGAACGTCGACCAGAGAAAACAGCGTGTTTCGAAGCGGCAGCCGGCCCGGCGGCGCAATAGTGTAGCGCAGCTGCTCGGTAAACGGACGGCCTTGTTCGGGACGGCCATTGCGAACAAGCCGCACCGGCCGACCGGCATAACCGGCGATAGCCCGGATGACGTTCCCGCCGACGCCGGCAAAGGGCGAAGGCGCGATGCCGCCGCGAATGCCGTCGACCCGCGTCAGGTCCGAAGACAGGCGACGCACCACCGCCGCCGTCAGCACCGGAAAGCTCGAGACGCCGGACAGCACGAAGACGCCGGCGTTTCGCGCCGCCTCGTCGAACGCAGAGACACCGGCGACGAAATCCGAGCCGTCGGCTAGATCGAGATAGTTGATGCGCCGGGCGATGCAGGCCTCGATCAGGCGATAGCGTCCCTCGCCATAGGCCTGGAACGGACCGCTCGCGTCGACTACAATATCAGGCTCAAATGCAGCGAGTTGCGCGGCGAGATCGCCGTCACGGTCGAACAGTGCCGGCACCAGCTGGGCTGCTGTCGGGGCGCGCTTCTTGCAATACGCGTCAGCCTTGGCGAGCGAGCGCCCGGCGACAAAGAGGATCAGATGCGGCTCGCCCTCCAAAAGCTCGACGGTGCGACCGCCAAAGGTGCCGTAGCCGCCGACGACAAGAACCTTCATCCGCAGTTCCCCCAAAATGCCCCGCCCGCTCCCGGCCACGGCAACGAACCTAACCGATCAATCTTGCCCTCACCTCGGCGGAAGGGATTTCGCAATTGTCCTTCTTGCCGAACAGGGCGTAGCGGTTCTTTGCGATACGGTCGTAGAGCCAGTCGCGAAGCGGGCGCGGCAACAGCAGCAGGATCCGCGCCGCCCGCCACGGCCAGCCGAGTTCGGCCATGACGGCAACGAAACTGTCCAGGCGGGTGAAAGCCGCGCCATCGAGGATGACGAGATTGGTCTCGTAGCGATCCGTCCGCAGCCCGTATTTCTTGAACAGCATCTCGCCGAAGGGCGACTGCGCCGTTACGAAATGGAAGCGGCCCTTGCGGTCGAGCTTCACCACCATGCGCACAAAGCCCGAGCACAACACGCAAATACCGTCGAACACGATCAACGGGCGACTTGATTCGAATTCTGGCGGCTCAGGAGAATGGTTCGGCTTGACGATCACGTGACGCCCGGCAGCTGGTGTCAGGCGACACTAGGCCTGCCGGCGGCTGGATCAAAGCCCGGAATGCTAGAGGCTTGGCGTTGTCGCACGCCGTCTGTCGGTCAGCGCAGGCCGCTCGGCGCGATAGGTCGTTGACCGATTGTCGGCGTCGGGCCGGCAGATTCGGCTGTCGTGACGGCTCTCCATGCTCATCATCAGCGCACGCTGATCCCAAGCGTGTTGCCACGGCGCGCGCAGGCGGGGCCTGGGCCGCGCATATAATAGCGCTCAGGCCGATAGGTCGGCGCGACGAATTCGCGGATGGCGGCGGCATAGCCGGCGATTTGATTCCAGAAGCTCATTTTACTCGGTCCCTGTCCCGTTTCGGATGTCCCTTCCGAATTGCGGGGATCATAGCGTCCAGGCGTGAATAGTCGGTGAACGCGATGTTAATCTCTGGTCGAAAATGCCTTTGTTCATGGCTGGAATGCGGCTGATTCGCGGTGTTTCCATGCAGTCCGGCGGCATTTCGTCCAGTGTGACTTTTGCATCACATATGTTTCGCCTGAATGTCGCAGAGGCGCGGTTTTGTTTCAGGTTTTGCCGGACCGCGAAATTTCCGTGCACGCGGCCGGAAAACCAGGAACCGGCCCGTCAGCCGCACGTTGATTCCCAGTGCCGGGACGAACCGGCGCCGCAGGCTGTGGTGCTCGGGTGGGCCGCAGCCAAAAAAATCCGAAACTGCAAGAGCAATGGAAAGGCAAAGGCCATGGGTTTCTTTTCGAAGGATATCAAAACCCTCGACGACCTCTTCGTGCACACGCTGCGCGACATCTATTACGCTGAAAAACAGATCGAGAAATCGCTGCCGAAGATGATCGACAAGGCGAGTGATGCGCAGCTGAAAGCCGGCTTTGAGAAACATCTCGCTCAGACCAAGGGTCATATCCAGCGTGTCGAGCAGGTGTTCGAACTGCACGGCGTGAAGGCCAAGCAGGTCGACTGCCCGGCCATCGACGGCATTCTCGAAGAAGCCGACGACGTCAGCGGCGACATCGCCGACAAGGAGGTCCTCGACGCTGCGCTGATCGCCTCCGCCCAGGCGGTCGAGCATTATGAGATGACCCGTTACGGCACCCTGATTGCTTGGGCCAAGCAACTGGGCCGCAGCGACTGCGCCAATGTGTTGGCCAACAACCTCAAGGAGGAGCAGGCAACCGACCGCAAGCTTACCGAAATAGCGGAAAGCAAGGTCAACCTGCAAGCCGCCGAGTAGGGCAGCGAGCGAGAACAAGGCAAGGCTGGGTTGAAAGCTCGGACTTGCCTTTTGCGCCGCCGGAACCGGAACGGACTTTGGCCGTTCTCGGTTGAACGCCGTTATCGGTTGAACATTGTCGCGCAGGGAGTTTGTCATGGCGCCGCGACCCGCCTGGAGAGGGTATCTCAAGCTTTCGCTGGTCACTTGCGCCGTCGAACTGACCAATGTCGTCACCCAGGCCGAGAAAGTCTCGTTCCGCGTGCTCAACCGCAAGACCGGCAATACCGTCAAGCGCGTCTATGTCGATTCGGCAAGCGGCAAGCCGCTCGATGAAGGCGACGAGATCAAGGGCTACGAGATCGGCGACGGCGACTTCGTCCAAATCGAGGAGGAGGAGATCGAAGCCGTGCAGATCGAATCCTCGCATACGATGAGCCTCGATGGTTTCATCGAAAAATCCTCGATCCAGCAGATCTATCTCGATGCGCCCTATTATGTGACGCCTGCGGACGAGGTCTCGGAAGAGGCCTTCGCCGTCATCCGCGACGCCATGGCCGCCAAGAAGACGGCGGGGCTAGCCCGCATTGTGCTCTATCGCCGCGAACGTCCGGTGGTCATCGAGCCGTTGGGCAAGGGTCTGCTGCTGACGACCCTGCGCTATGGCGATACGGTTCGCAGGCCCGAGATGGTGTTCGGCGACATCAAGCCGGTGAAGACCGACGCCGAGATGATCAGGCTGGCCGAACACATCGTCGATGAGAAACAGGCGAAGTTCGATCCTTCCGAATTCGAGGACAAATACGAAAGCGCCCTGATGGAGCTGGTCCGCGCCAAGAAGGCCGGCAAGAAGGCACCGAAGACCAAGGCGGAACCACGGCCCTCCAACGTCGTCAACCTCTTCGATGCGCTGAAGAAGAGCCTTTCGTCGGAAGCCGGTGCGCCGGCAAAGACCGGACGCCCGGCAAAAGGCGCCAAGTCCAAAGCCGCCCGGCGCAAATCTGCTTAGGATCCGCCCATGGCCGGCCTCGAGCAGTATCACGCCAAGCGCAATTTCAAGAAGACGGCCGAACCAGCCGGCAAGGTTTCGCGCGGCAAGAAAGCCGTGCCGGGTGGCATCTTCGTCATCCACAAGCATGCCGCCACCAGGCTTCACTACGACCTTCGTCTCGAGCACGGCGGCGTGCTGTGGAGCTGGGCGGTGACGCGAGGCCCGAGCCTCGACCCGCACGAAAAGCGGCTCGCCGTGCATGTCGAGGACCACCCGATCGACTATGCGCCGTTTGAAGGCACCATCCCGAAGGACCAATATGGCGGCGGCTCGGTCATTGTCTGGGATGAGGGAACTTGGGTCCCCGATGGCGACCCGGCAAAGGCGATGAAGAAAGGCCATATCAGTTTCGAACTGCATGGCCACAAATTGCATGGCGCATGGCATCTGGTGCGGCTGAAGCCGCGTCCGGGCGAAAAGCGTGACAACTGGTTGCTGATCAAATCCGACGATGCCGCCGCGCGTCCGGGCGAGGACATTTTGCAGGAGGCGCCGCAATCGGTGAAATCCGGCCTGACCATCGAGGAGGTCGGCCAAGGCAAGACCGCCGACGGCAAGAAGCCAAGCGTCTGGCAGTCCGACAGGCCGGCTACCGGCAAGAAGGCAGTCGCGGCAAGGCGGCTCGAATTCATCGAACCGGCGCTCGCAACGCTGGAGCGGGACGCGCCGCCCGGCAAGGACTGGCTGCATGAGGTGAAGTTCGACGGCTATCGCATGCAGGCGCAGCTTGCCGGTACCGAGGTGCGGCTTTTGACGCGCACCGGCCTCGACTGGACCGACAAATTCGGTGGCGCGATTGTCGCCGCACTTGGCGGCCTGAAATGCACCGACGCCATCATCGACGGCGAAATCGTCGTGCTGGCGGATAATGGCGTGTCGTCATTCTCGCTGCTGCAGCAAGATCTGTCGGCGGGCCGCACGGATCGTTTCATCTACTACGTTTTCGACCTGTTGCGTCTCAACGGTGAGGATATCCGTTCCGAGCCGCTGGTCGAGCGCAAGGAAAGGCTGCGCACTTTGCTCGCCGGACAGGCCGAGGATCAGGCTGTGCGCTTCAGCGACCACTTTGCCGAGCCCGGCAAGATCATGCTGGAGCATGCTTGCCGGCTGGGGCTCGAAGGCGTCGTCTCCAAGCGTGCCGATGCGCCCTACCGCAGCGGTCGTGTTCCCTCGTGGGTGAAGTCGAAATGCACGGCGCGCCAGGAATTCGTCATCGGCGGCTATATGCCGTCGGACAAGACCGGGCGCGGCCTGCGCTCGCTGCTGGTCGGCTATCACGAGGGCGGCAAGCTGCGCTATGCCGGCCGCGTCGGCACCGGCTTCACGGCCAAAAGCACCAACGAGTTGAAGAAGAGGCTTGATGCGCTAAAGACGACGTCCTCGCCCTTCGACAGGGCGGTGCCAAGGGGCAAGGGGCTGGTCTGGGTCAAGCCCGAACTTGTCGGCGAAGTGGAGTTTCGCAGTTGGACGTCGGACCGTATAATACGCCACGCGTCGTTCCAGGGATTGCGCGAGGACAAGCCGGCGGAGGAAGTCGTGCAGGAGAAACCGAAAGCACGCTCAGCTCCGGCAGAGCAGCCCAAGGCAAAGCCCGCCAAACCCGCCGGGACGGCGAAAACGTCGGTTACGCTGTCTCGCCCGGACAAGCTTCTGTGGCCGCAGGAGGAGGTGTCAAAGCAGGATCTAGTCGACCATTACGCACTGGTCTGGCCGCGCATGAAGCAATTCATCATCAACCGGCCGCTCAGCCTCGTGCGGGCGCCGGACGGCGTTGGCGGCCCACGGTTTTTCCAGAAGCATGCCTCAGCGGGCATGAGTGAAAAAATAGCCGTGATGAAGGATCCGACGGACGGCGAGGAAATCCTGTTCGTCCGCGATTTCGACGGCGTCGCGGCGCTGGTGCAACTGGGCGTCGTCGAGATCCACATCTGGGGCTCGACCACCAACGATCTGGAAAAACCCGACCAGATCATCTTCGATCTTGATCCGGACGAGGGCGTCGACGTGAAGGCGGTGCGCGCGGCGGCGCTCGATATCCGCGGCCGGCTCGACGAACTGTCCCTGCCGAATTTCGTCAAGACGTCAGGTGGCAAGGGCTATCATGTCGTCGTGCCGCTGAAGCCGTCGGCGGATTGGGACGAGGTCAAAGGCTTCGCCCATGAGTTCGCCCGAGCGCTCGAACAGGCCGCGCCCGACCGCTACACGGCGACGCTGTCGAAGAGGGCGCGCACCGGCAAGATTTTCGTCGATTATCTGCGCAACGGCCGCGGCGCCACCACGGTTGCGCCTTATTCGTCGCGCGCCAAAAAAGGCGCCACGATATCGATGCCAGTGACCTGGGCGGAAATCGAGGCCGGATTGCCGCCGAACGCCTTTCCGATCGGCGACAAGACGACGCTGAAGCGGCTCGGGCAAGCCGATCCCTGGGCGGATTTTTTCAAGCAGGCTAAGCCGCTCAAGCGCGGCTAATGCATGTCGCGCAAAAATGTGCAGCGGTTTGCGACAACGACATGCTTCAAAACAAAAAGATACAGCGGTTCGGCGTTTCCGTGAAACGACGAACCGTTCTAGCGCATTGAAGCGAGCCGTCAGGCGAGAAACGTCGTCTCGAAGGCCTGCTTGCCTACCGGTGAAAAGATCACGGCACGGCTGTCCTTCTCGCGCCGCGCCCATTTCTCGGCGAGGATCTTGTCGAGAATGGCGGCGCCCAGCGTGCCGGCGAGGTGCGAACGCCGCACGCTCCAGTCGAGGCAGGCGCGGCACACCGGTCGCCGCGCTTTGGTATGGATGTCGATGCCGATCGCGGCGAAATGCGAGGCGGCCGACGGCCCAAGCTGGATCACCTTGTCGTCGCGCAGGAGCACTTGTCGAGCCACAAGACGGTCCAGCATCGCCACCGCCCGCTCGCCGGCGAGGTGATCGTAGCAGACCCGCGCCACGCGCATGGCCGCGTCGCGAGGGCCGGGTCGCACCCTCTGCGGTCCGACCGCAGCGGCAACGCCGGTGATGGCTTCGATCATTCCCGCCACCTGCGGGCCGGCGAGGCCGTAATAGCGGTGCCGCCCCTGGCTCGCCAGTGTCAGCAGCCCGCCTTCCATCAGCTTCGACAGATGCGAGCTCGCTGTCGGAAGCGACACCCCGGCTTCGAGTGCCAGTTCGCTCGCCGTCAGTGCCGTGCCGCCCATCAATACGGACAGCATGTTTGCCCGCGCCGGATCGCCCACCAGGCTGGCAATGCGGGCTATGTCAGGTCCTTCGCGCATAGTTCGTTCCTCATCGAAGCATCCTCGTCAGATAAAGCATTAGTCTCGATGCAAATCAAGGAGACAACGATGCCTGCAAGGACCATTCTCAGCGCCGCGCCTGCTCGCCGGCCGTTCCCGTTCATTGTCTTGCGCCGCTTGCGGCTGCGGCTCCTGAAGCAGTGGTACGACCGTCATTTGCAGCGTCTCGACCTCGCCGAGATCGACGATCATCTGCTGCGTGACCTTGGCCTGACACCTGAAGACGTCCGCCGCGAATGCGCGAAATCGTTCTGGCAGGCATGATCAGCGAGGGATTTGCCTAGCATATCGATCTTCGGAACGTTTCGATCCGGCTCGAACTGTGACCGCAAGAAAACATCCACCGCCAAGGAGGCGAAAATGACCATCACCTGCTTCATCCGCTACGAGATCGATCCGTTCGGCAAGGCGGCATTCGAGGAATATGCACGCAATTGGGGGCAGGCGATCCCGCGCTGCGGCGCCGATCTGGTCGGCTATTTCGCGCCGCACGAAGGCTCGGCCACCACGGCTTATGCCGCCTACAACATCGACAGTCTTGCGGCCTACGAAGCCTACCGCGCCCGGCTCGCCGCCGATCCCGCCGGCAAGGCGAACTACGAGTTCGCCCGACGGGAAAAATTCATTCTGAAGGAGGACCGCATCTTCCTCAAGCTGGCCTCCGGGCCGCATGCTCCTTTGGTGAAGCCATGATCGCCGTCATCTTCGAGGTCGAGCCGGCGGCGGGCAAGCGCGATGCCTATCTCGGCATCGCCGCCGACCTACGCCCACTGCTCGACGGCATCGACGGTTTCCTGTCGATCGAGCGCTTCCAGAGCCTTGCCGATCCGAACCGCATCCTGTCGCTGTCCTTCTGGCGCGACGAGGACGCGGTGAAGACCTGGCGCAACACGCAGGAACATCGGCAGGCGCAGAAGGCCGGGCGCGGCGGTATCTTTGCGGACTATCGTTTGCGCATCGCCCATGTCGTGCGCGATTACGGCCTGACCGAACGCGCAGAGGCGCCTCAGGACAGCCAGGCGGTAAATGGTTAAGGACTGTTAGGCATTCCCGATCAGCACCCCTGCCGCAAACACCAGCGCGCCACCCAGCAC
This sequence comes from Mesorhizobium sp. M0040, assembly GCF_040323505.1. Classification (NCBI taxonomy): domain Bacteria; kingdom Pseudomonadati; phylum Pseudomonadota; class Alphaproteobacteria; order Hyphomicrobiales; family Phyllobacteriaceae; genus Mesorhizobium; species Mesorhizobium sp. M0040. Next base: position 23,351 of record NZ_JAMYVA010000044.1, on the reverse strand, counting down.
CACCTGGAAGGCGGCGCGCCAGAATGGCGTCTGCATGTAGCGGTTCTGCACGAAGGCGATCGCCCACAGCTCGAAGAAAACCACCACGGCGGCGACAATGGTCGCCGTCCAAAAAAGCGGGATTAGATAGGGCAGCGCATGGCCGAGCCCGCCCAGCGTCGTCATGACGCCGACGGTCAGCCCGCGTTTTGCCGGCGAGCCGCGGCCCGATAATTTGCCGTCGTCGGAAGCCACCTCGGTGAAACCCATCGAGATGCCAGCGCCGATCGAGGCGGCAAGCCCGACCAGAAAGGTCTGGAACGTATCATGCGTGGCAAAGGCGGCGGCAAAGATCGGCGCCAGCGTCGACACCGAGCCATCCATCAGCCCGGCCAGCCCCGGTTGGACATAGGTCAGGATGAACTGGCGCTGCTCGGCTGCTGTTTCTTCGTCCTTGACCGCGCCCGGCACATGCTTTTGCTCCAGCCGCTGCGCCAGTGTCTCGTGGCCCTGTTCTGCGATCGCCAGGTCGTCGAGCAGCTTTCGCGTCGACGCATCGCCTGTGCGTTTGGCCGCCTCGATATAGAACAGGTAGGCCTGCCGCTCCATGGCCTCGGCTTGGCTGCGCACATGATCGATGCCGAGCGGCCTCACCAGCCAGTCCGGCTTGCGTTCGTAATAGCCCTTCACATGTTCGCGCCGGATCAGCGGTATGCGCTCGCCGAAACGCTTGCGGTAAAGCTCGATCAGCGAATCGCGATGGCCGTCCTCCTCCTCCGCCATCTCCTCGAACACCTTGGCCGATTGCGGAAAGCTCTCCGCCAGCCCGTCGGCATAGGCGCGATAGATGCGCCCGTCATCCTCCTCGGAGGAGATGGCGAGCGCCAGGATCTCCTGTTCCGAGAGCGATTCAAAGGGACGGCGGCCGAAGCCGAAAACGCGGGAAAGCATGAGAAATTCACCCTAGTTTAGAATAGTTCTAAACTATGACCTCGCACGTCGCCGGTCAATCGTGTGCGCTCCACTCATGCTCAAAAGGTACAGGCTTCAAAATTCCGAACACATCGCCGTTGCTATCGGCAAACGTTCACTTATATAACCGAATCTCAACCAAGAGAAAGGAACGCCGCAGATGCCGGAAAAACAGCAGCTGTTTGATCCCAAACCGGTTCTCGACCTTATCGCTAATATTGAGGCGGATCTGCAGCGCCTGAAAGGCCTAGTCGAGCAGCAGGTCGAAAAATTTGATCCCGCCAATCCGCACAACAAGGCTCCCGACGGCAAGTTGACCGAGGAGGGCGTCGAGTGCTGCTATCGGCTGTTCGACGAGGGCAAGTCGCGCTATTCGGTCGCCCAACAGATGAAGATCTCCTTCGCCGCCGCCACCCACCGCTTCAACACCTGGCGCAAGATGGGCGGCCCCAAACGGCAAAAGACGCTGTTGGGGTGAGGAGCGGCAGGCTATGCCGGTCAATCGACAACGATTTGTCGACTGAAGCGACGAATGCATGGCAGAGGGCCGAGGAGGCGGTGGGGACAGTCACGCCCCACTCTCCTGCCTCCAAGGACGAATTGTAACGGTCACATTTTTTCATTGGTGCGCCGCCTCCCTTTCCGTGCAGCATAGGCGGTCTCATCTCTTGCAGGACCCTAGCCATGACCACCCCTCCCGGCATCGCCGATATTCACAGCGCAGCAGCGCGATTGTCCGGACTGATCGTCGAAACGCCGCTGATCGAATCGCCGGAGTTGAACAAGCGCTTCGGCGCCAGGATCCTGTTCAAGCCCGAGACGTTGCAGCGCACCGGCTCGTTCAAGTTCCGCGGTGCATACAACAAGCTCTCCTCGCTCTCGGCGGAAGAACGCGCCCGCGGCGTCGTCGCCTTCTCGTCGGGTAATCACGCGCAAGGCGTTGCCGCCGCAGCGGCGATGTTCGGCGTCAAGGCCGTCATCGCCATGCCCGCCGATGCGCCGGCGATGAAGGTCGGCAATGTCAGGAAGATGGGCGCCGAAGTGATCACCTTCGACCGGGTCCGCGACGATCGCACTGCCGTCGTCCGTTCTTACGTGGAAAACGGCATGGTCCTGGTGCCGCCCTACGACGATCCGGCTATCATCGCCGGCCAGGGCACGATCGGCCTCGAATTGATGCGCCAAGCAAGAGCGCTTGGCGTCAGCCTCGATGCGGTGGTGGTTCCCTGCGGCGGCGGCGGGTTGAGCAGCGGCATTTCGATCGCGGTCAAGGACGCCTCGCCGGGCACCGCCGTCTGGGCCGTGGAACCCGAGCATTTCGACGACACACGCCGTTCGCTGATCAAAGGCGCCAGGGTGTCGAACGCGCCCGGCCACACCTCGATCTGCGATGCCCTTCTCGTCGCCGAGCCGGGCGCGATCACTTTCGAAATCAACCGCAAGAATCTCGCCGGCGCCATCGCCGTTTCCGACAGCGCGGTGACACAGGCGATGCGCGACGCGATGGCTTGTCTGAAGCTGGTGGTCGAACCTGGCGGTTGCGTCGGCTTGGCCGCGCTGTCGTCAGGCGAAATCGACCTTGCCGGCAAATGCATTGCCGTGGTGCTCTCCGGCGGCAATGTCGATCTCAGCACCTATGCCGAGATCATTGCTGCCGGCTAGGATAGCAACCAGTTCCAGCTCATGTGCCGATTCGAGGTGCTCAAGCGTCCGTTGCACCCGGTCGAACCGGTACCCTTCAAAGACTGAGATCAATGAAACTGTTCTTCAGCCGCAATCCCAATCCTCGCCTCGCGGTCGCGGTGGCACGGTATCTCAACGCCAAGGTCGAGTTTGAATTCGCCTCTCCCTTCGCTCCGGGCCAGGCCGAGCGATTTCGGCCGCTCAATCCAAATCTTTCATTGCCCATCCTTATAGGTTCGGGAAAAAGCCTCTGGGAGGCCGACGCCATAGCCTGTCGGCTTTCGCGCGATAGCATTCGGATTTCTGGCGCGCTGGCGACGACGAGCCCGAGATGATCCGATGGCTGAGTTGGGGGAAAGAGAACTTCGCAAGAGCTTGCGATGTCGTGCATTTCGAACGCGGGACCAAACAGCGCTATGGGCTCGGCCCGATAGATCAGGCGCGGGTTGAGGAGGGCCTGAGGGACTTCAGTACCGCCGCTGCCATACTTGATGCCGAGCTTTCCCAGCGAGAATGGCTGGTCGGCGCTTCGGTTTCCTATGCCGACTTTCGAATGGCGACGTTTCTGCCCTTCAACGATGTCGCCCGATTGCCGCTCGATGACTATCCCTCTGTCAGTCGCTGGTATCTTCAACTCGAAGAAATCGACGCCTGGCGCGATCCCTTCGAAGGGCTCAATGAGCCTGAATTGACACCGGTCCCGGGCCAGGCCAAGTCCGTGTGAATCTCGATCTTTTGCACAAGCGGATCGAGTTCGACCCTAATCCAGCGTCCGGCGGAACCGCACCAGCGCAATGCCGGCGAACAGCGCCACGAACACCACCAGCCAGCCGATCTCCGTTGCTACCGCCGGCAGCTCGGCGCCCTTCAGCATTACCGCGCGGATGATGCGCAGGAAGTGGGTCAGCGGCAGCACCTCGCCGAAAATCTGCGCCCAATCCGGCATGCCGCGATAGGGGAACATGAAGCCGGACAGCATGATCGACGGCAAGAAGAAGAAGAAAGTGAGCTGCAGGGCCTGCATTTGCGTGCGGGCGATCGTCGAGATCGTGTAGCCGAGCAGCACCAGCGCCAAGACGAAGATCAGGACCGCCGTCAACAGCAGCGACATCGACCCGGTGAAGGGGATGGCAAACAGAAGCTTCGAGGCCGCCAGCACCACCAGCACCTGCACGGCGCCGACCGCCAGATAGGGCAGCACCTTGCCCAGCATGATCTCGAGCGGGCTTGACGGCATCGCCAGAAGGTTCTCCATCGTGCCGCGCTCGGTCTCGCGTGTCAGCGCGATCGAGGTCATCATCACCATCGTCATCTGCAGGATGACGCCGAGCAGGCCGGGCACGATGTTGTATTGCGAGACGGCTTCCGGATTGTAGCGCCGGTGCACCACCACCTGGAGCTGGCCCCGGGCAGCCTCGGCCGCCGTTTCCTGCATGCCGCGTGCCCTGAGCAGCGCCTGGTTGGCGACGGTGCCGAGCGTCGAGATGGCGCCGCTGGCGACGGCCGGGTCGGTCGCATCCGCCTCGATCAGGATCTGCGGGCTGTCGCCGCGCTCGACCCGCCGGGCAAAATCGGCGGGAATGGTGACGACGAAGGCAACATCGCCGCGCGCCATCAGGAATTCGGCTTCGACGGCACTTTGCGCGACGTGGTCGAAGCGGTAATAGCCGGTGGTCTGCAGTGCCGAAACCATGGCTCGTGTGTAAGGATCGCTGCTCATCGCCACCAGCGCTGCCGGCAGGCTCTTCGGATCGTTGTTGATGGCATAGCCGAACAGCACCAGCTGCATCAACGGCACGCCGAGCATCATGGCGAAGGTGATGCGGTCGCGCCGCATCTGGATGAACTCCTTGATCAGCAACGCGCCTAGCCTGGCGAACGAAAAGATGCTGTTTATCCCATTTTTCATCCCATGTTGTCCTTCGAACCGGACATGAACTGGATGAACACATCCTCCAGGCTGGTCTCGCCGGGCGTCACCGTAACGCCCTCGTGCTCTTTCTCGACATCGGCGAGCGCTGCCTGAAGTGCCGTCCTGTCGGAGCCGACGACATGCAGCGTCGCGCCGAACGGCGCCACCTGGTCGACGCCGGGGCGGCCATGAAGTGCGGCAGCGACCAGATCGAGCCGCGGCCCTTGCAGGACGAAGGTGGTCAACCCGGCATTCCTCACCACGTCCTCGACCGTGCCGGTGGCCAGCATCTTGCCGTAGGAGATGTAGCTGATGCGATGGCAGCGCTCGGCCTCATCCATGTAATGGGTGGAGACCAGCACGGTCAGGCCGCCGCTCGCCAGCCGGTGGATCTCGTCCCAGAATTCGCGTCGCGCTTTCGGGTCGACGCCCGCCGTCGGTTCATCGAGCAGCAGCAGTTTCGGCTTGTGCATGATGCAGGCGGCCAGCGCCAGCCGCTGCTTCCAGCCGCCGGACAGGGTACCGGCCAACTGGTCCCTGCGCGATGTCAGGCCGAGCTCCTCAAGCGTCTTAGCCACGTGCTCGTCGAGCGGCTTCAGCCGGTACAGCCGTGCCACGAATTCGAGATTCTCGCCGATCGTCAGATCTTCGTAGAACGAGAATCTCTGCGTCATGTAGCCGACTTCGCGTTTGATCCGCAGGCTGTCGGTGCGGATGTCGAAGCCCAGAACCGTGCCTTCGCCCTCATCCGGCGTCAGCAAGCCGCACATGATGCGGATGGTGGTCGTCTTGCCCGAGCCGTTCGGCCCGAGGAAGCCGACGATCTCGCCCTCGGCCACAGCCATAGTCACATGATCGACGACGGTCTTGTCGCCGAAGCGCTTGACCAGGCCGTGCACGTCGATGACGTTCATTTTCTGATGTCCGCCAGATCGACGTCGACGATCTGCCCGGGCTGCAAGGCGCTGGCGTCGCCCTCCGGCCGCGCTTCGACCAGATAGACCAGCTTTTGCCGGGTCTCGAGCGAGTAGATCACCGGCGGCGTGAATTCCGGATCGGGCGACACATAGCTGACGCGTGCCTTCACGCCCGACCCGCAGCCGTCGCAATGGACGTTGAGCAGCGTGCCGACGTTGACCGACGAGAACGCGCTTTCCGGCACATAGACGCTGAGTTTCACCGCGCCGTCCGGCAGTATCGAGATGACCGGCGCGGTCGGACCGGCCGTGTCGCCTGGATAGCGGATGACATCGTTGACCCGGCCGGGCGAGGGCGCCGTCAGCACGCGCTTCGACAGCCGCCACTGCGCTTGCTCCAGCGCCGATTGCGCCTGCCTGACCTGATTGTCGGCGGCCTTGATAGTCTCGGGCCGTGCCGGCAGGCCGCCGACGGCGAGATTGGCCTCCGCCTGGCCGACCTGCGCGTTGGCCGTCTCCAGCGTCGCGGAAGCCGTGTCGTAGTCGGCCTGCGTGCCGGTGCCGCGTTTGAACAGATCGCTGGCGCGGGTGTATCGGCGTTTGGCGTCGGCGGCTTGCGCCTTGGCCATGTCGACCTCGGCCTTGAGCACCGCGATCTCTTCCGGCCGCTTGCCGACCTGCAGATCGGCGAGTTGCGCCTGGGCCTGCGCAAGCGCCGCCTCGGCTTGTGCGATGGCGATCTTGGCGTCGGCGTTTTCCAGCGTCACCACCGGCGTGCCGGGCGCGACGCGGTCGCCGCGCTTAACCGCAATCGTCTCGACCTGCGCCACCTCGATCGGCGCGAGCAGCACATAATCGCCCTCGACGTAGCCGACGGCGAGCGGTGCTGCCGGCGCGCAGGCGCTGAAAAGCTGGGCGGCAAGCGGCAAAGAACAGAGCAGGCTCATGATCCACGATCCTTCCTGACAGCCAAATCGCGCCGAGCTAAAATCGCGCTGAGATTGTCGGTTATTGTTGCCGCGATCTTGCCGGCCTCGTCGTCGCCGATCTCGCGCCAGCCCATCCGGCGCATAACGGCCTCGCGGCCGATGCGGAAATAGACGACCTGGCCGATCAGCGTGAATACGGTGAGTTTAGTGCGCTCGCTCTCGGCCGGCTCGCCCGTCGCCTGTTCCCAGATCAGGCAGAGTCGGTGATGCGCCGGTTCGAACACGCCATCATAGATACGGTCGAGCGCGGCGGTTGGATGCGACAGCTCACGCAGGACGAACTGTACAATCTCGCCGGCTTCCGGCCTTGCCGCGATGAAGGCGACCATCCGCTCCAGTGCGACGGCCAAATGTGCCCGCGCGGCCTCGGCGTCCGCCAATGCCGCGGCCGGCGCCTGCAGATTGCCGATCGCCTGGCCGGCAACGGTCTGGATGGTGTCGACGATGTAGTCGGCCGCCGCGTTGCGGAGCCCTTCCTTGCCGCCGAAATGATAGGCGATCGAGCCGATATTGGCCTTGGCCTCGGCCGCGATCTGGCGCGTTGACGTGCCGTCGAAACCCTGGCGTCCGAACAGCTTCAGCGCCGCGCGCACGAGTGCCGTCCGCGTCACATCCGCGGCGGTCTTGGGCGCCTCATGAGGAAGGCCGCTGGCGCTGGGCGATTTGATCATGGTCAACAATTTAATCAATCGAATGATTAAAGTCAAGTGCGGTCAAGCGGCTTGCCAACTCTGGCCGTGCGCGCTTTAGTGCCTGGCCATGGGCAAGGAAATCGAGCGTAAGTTCCTGGTCTCAGGTGAGGAATGGCGGGCAATGGTCGAGGCGGACATTCATATCCGTCAATTCTATCTAGTCGCCGAACCCAGCCGCACGGTGCGTGTGCGCATCAGCAACGATGCGGCCGCCAAGCTGACGCTCAAGTTCGGCAGCCAGGCACGCGAGCGCGATGAATTCGAATATCCGGTACCTTTGGCGGAGGCGCAGGAGATGCAGGCCTTTGCCATCGGACATGTCATCGAGAAGACACGCCACCATGTTAGACACCGCGGCTATCGCTACGAAGTCGATGTCTTCGGCGGGACGCTTGCGGGGTTGGTGATCGCCGAGCTCGAGACGCCGGATGATGTACAGGACGAAATGCTGCCACATTGGCTCGGCCGTGAAGTCACCGGCGAGCCAAGATTTTACAACGCGTCGCTCGCCCTTGGGGGGATTCCGGAGATCGTCGCATGAGCTTTCGTATCGATCCGCGCATGTCGCTGACCGGAGAGGTCAGGCGCATCCTCGCCGAGGAGATCGGCAAGGCGCTTGTCCATCTGGACGCCGCGCGTGACAGGCCCGAACAGGGGCTGCACAAATGCCGCAAACGGCTGAAGAACGTCCGCGCCTTGCTGCGCCTTGTCCGTTCCGGAGACGAAACATTCTGCGTGACGGAGAATCAGTGCTACCGCCAGGTGGCGGCCCTGCTTGCCGGCCCGCGCGAGGCGACCGCACTGGTGGAAACAATCGACCGGCTGGCGGCAAGCTTTCCCGAGCAAAGTGCCGGCGATGGCCTCGGTGCCGTGCGTGACAGGCTCGTCGCGCGCCAGCATGAACTGCATGGCGGAGCAGGCCTCGATGCTGCGATAGGCGCGGCGATTTCCGTTTGCGAGGAAGGTGTCGCCCGGATCGACAAGCTCGCTTTGCCCGACCAGCCGGAGCAGGCTGCCGACGTGCTCGCCGAAGGCGCGCGCACCACTTTGCGCCGCGCCAGGAAAGCGCTGGACAAGGCGGCTTCGCGCGGCGAAGCCGATGACTTTCACGACCTGCGCAAGGCGGCCAAGACGCATGGCATGCACCTGTCGCTGCTCGGCCGGCTGTGGCCGACGCCGATCAAAACGCGGCGCAAGGCCGTCGACGAATTGGGCGAGCGGCTCGGCGAGCTGCACGATGTGTTCGTCATGCGCGCGCTTCTCGATGCCGAGGACCAGCCACTCGGTCCTGCTGAAGAGACGCGGTTGCTTGCCAAGCTGCTGAAGCGTTCGGAAAAGAGCCTGAAAAAGACCTGCCTCGCCGAGGCGGCCGAGCTTTTCGGCGACAGCCCGAAGCGCTCGACGAGGAAGTTCGCCCGTAAGGCGCGCGAAGATCTCACAGTTGCGCACGAAGACGCCGGCACGCCGGGCGTGGGCTGATCATGGTCTAACTTGCCGCCCTGTGGTAATCGCCGTCTGGCATGACCGAGCCCGGCGACACGCTTCTGACCGACTTGGCCGCTGGCTTGCAGGCCTGCTGCAGGAGGAATCGTCCGGCTACGAGCCTTACACGCCGTCGGACGCCGAAACGTTGCGCCGCACGCTCGAGCCCGGCGACATCCTGCTCATCGAAGGCAACCAGAAGATCTCGGCGGCGATCAAATACCTCACCCAGTCGACCTGGTCGCATGCCGCCTTCTATATCGGCGATGCATTACCGGAGCCGGAGGACGGATCGGAGCGGCGGCGCCTGATCGAGGTCACGCTCGGCGATGGCTGCATCGCCGTGCCGCTGTCGCGCTATCGCAGCTACAACACCCGCATCTGCCGTGCGAGTGGCCTGGCTCCGGATGACCGCGAAGCGGTCGTCGCGTTCATGATCGGCAGGCTCGGTCTCAGATACGATCTCAAGAACATATTCGACATGCTGCGCTACTTCTTGCCGACGCCGCCGGTGCCGGTGCGCTGGCGCCGCCGCATGCTGGCTTTCGGTTCCGGCGACCCGACGCGCGCCATCTGCTCGTCGCTGATCGCCGAGGCCTATGGCCTGATCCGCTACCCGATCCTGCCGGAGATTACCCGGGCGCCTGGCCGTGCCTCGGCCCAGTCGAGCTATTCGCGCAGGGAAATCCTGCACATCCGCCATCACTCGCTCTACACGCCGCGCGATTTCGACCTGTCGCCCTATTTCCGTATCGTCAAGCCGACGTTGGAATATGGTTTTGACTATCGGCAAATGATTTGGGACGACAAGCCCAGGATTGCCGATGCCGAGACAAGGGTTCAGGGTGGCGGCTAGGCCGGTAGCTTTGCGGCGGCCCGGCCGGGTATCCGTGCGCCTGCGTCGCGCGGATGCGGCCCGATCGGCATGATCACCGGGAACGGCGTTGCACCGAACGCAAACGTCCACTTGTAGCCGACCAGTCCGTCTTCGGGCGTCGTGTGCTGGTCGTGATGAGCAAGCAATTTGGCGCGCTCCGCCAATTCCTCCGCCTCGCGCCTGACCATTTCCGCCGTTTCCGGCCGCATCCGCCTGGAGAAGCTGACGAACGTCGACTCGCGCTCAAGATGGGTGATGGCCCAGCCGATGAAATTCTTGTTGGTCGTCTCGAACAGCGGCCGCAATGGCCCCTCGAAATTCCACTGGATCGGCGCCTCGACCAGCAGCCTCGCCGACAGGCCGCGACCGAGCGCGATAAGGCCGAGTTCCTCGAGGTCGCGCAAATAGAGGAACATCGAAGCCTCGCTCAATCCTTGTGAGCGCATGATGCCTTCCGGCGTGAATTTCTCGGAAAGCATGACAAAGACGAACAGCAGTGCCGGCCGCCCGGCGAGCTTGCGCTCGATCTCCGGCGCGATCTGGTTGGCGGGTCCTGGTCCTCTGTTCATAGAGCCGAGCACGTTCTCCAACTCTACGCCGGCGGCAGTGCAGATCTCCATCAGCCGGTCGAGCTTGCAGTTGCGCTCGTGGAAGATGCGCTTCACCGTCGGCTCGGAAACACCCATCCGCTCGGCAAGGACGCGATAGGTGATGCCCTTTGCCTTAAGCGTCCGCTTCAGCGCTTCGAAGATCAGGCCGTTCATGGGATGCACCTCTTTTGCACGATTTGGTATCAGCCTTCGGTACTAGTCCTGATAGCTCTTCCCGAAAAGTATCGAAAGGCCTAGCTCTCCGCCAGTCCATTACAGGAGACTAGCCATGAAGAGCCTCTTCACCTCGATACTTCTCGCCCTGGTCGGCATCGCAGCCGCGCCGGCAGTTCAGGCCGCTGAACTCTGGCGCACCGGCGGCCTCGAGCAGCCTGAATCGGCGCTGTTCGACGCCGCCGGCCAGCGCGTTGTCGTCTCGAACATCGTCGGCAATCCCGGCGAAGCCGACGGCAACGGCTATCTGTCGATCCTGTCGATGGACGGCAAGCTAGTCACGCAACACTGGACCGACGGCATGGACGCGCCCAAGGGCATGGAGATTGTCGGCGGCAAACTCTACGTCGCCGACCTCACCCATGTGCGCGTCGTCGATCTCGCAAGCGGCAAGCTAACATCGACGATCGACGTGCCGAACGCGGTCTTCCTCAACGACGTGACCGCCGACGCGTCCGGCAAGATCTATGTCACGGATATGCTTGCCGATACGATCTATCGCATCGACGGCGACCGGCCCGAACTGTTCATCAGGGATGCGGCGCTTGCTTCGCCGAATGGCATCTTCGCCGATGGCGGCCGGCTGATCGTCGCTTCCTGGGGCAAGGGCATCAAGCCCGACTTCAGCACCGCGGAGCCGGGCGGCCTGCTCTCGGTCGATCTTGCTACCAAGGCCGTTTCGCCACTGCCCGGCGCGGAAAAGTTTGCCAACCTCGATGGCGTCGTTGCCATCGGCGGCAGCATCTACGCCACCGCGTATATGACCGGCACGCTCTACCGCTACAAAGCCGGCGGCACGCCGCAAGCGGTTGCGACGTTCAAGCCGGGCAGCGCCGACATCGGCACCGACGGCAAGTCGACAATCTTCGTGCCGCTGATGAACGACGGCGAGATCGCGGCATTGGGCCTCGACTAAGCCAGTCATCGGCTCAGGCGGCGGGCGCGGCTTTCTTCAGCTGCGCCCGCGATCCGTGATCGAGGCGGCATAAGTCACCAGCGGCCGCTTGACGCCGTGGTTGATCAGCATGCGGCGAAGCGCCTGATATAATGAAGCGAACGCCGGCGCGGCTCGCCTTGTGGGCCGCACCCTCGATGACATTGGCCGCCGTTGAATCGAAGAACGGCACCGCCGAACAGTCGAGGATGAAGTTCCTGCGCTGGCGCGGTCGGCGACGTCTTCCTGCACCAAGGATTGATGGTCTGCCTCCAAACATGCAGCACTCTTTGCCAGCCGATGCGCTGTCATGCTACAAACCTCGGCATCGTTTGGCGGGACATCCACTGCGATCCCGATTTCACAGGCACGACTTCAAAAGGATGAGCGGGTGAATTCAAAGCGTTGGCGACCTCGACAGCCTTGCTGTCGATGGTTTTCCTGCTGGCAGGCTGCGGTCATGGCCTGATCAACAGGCTGATTTGAGTCAGGTGCCGTCGGCCCGCCCAAGCCATCGCTGCAGGAACCGTGCCGCAAGCCAGCACAGCATCGCCCAGGCAAAGCCGGCGCACCAGCCGGCCAATACGTCGGACGGCCAGTGGACGCCGAGATAGATGCGGCTGATGCCGACCACCACCGTCGTCAGCACCGCCAGCCCGAGTACATAGATCTTCGTTGTCCGCCCGGGCAAAAACCGCGCCGCCATGCTGCCCAGCGTCAAATATGTCACCGCCGACAGCATGGCGTGGCCGCTCGGAAACGAAAGCGATGCCACGTCGGCGAGATGCGAGACCAGATCGGGGCGCGGCCGGTCGATGTCGAATTTCAGCACGCTTGACAGGAGCTGGCCGCCCGCTACCGCGACGAACATGAGAAGCGCCGCGCCTGGCCTGCGGATAAGGAGCAGATAGACGATCATTGCTGCCGTGATCAGCACCAGTACGCTGGCGCTGCCGAGGCTGGTGATGTCGCGCATCGCCCCTTCCAGCCACGCCGGTCCGATCGGATTGTCGGGCTGCCCGGCCTTGCGGAAGGCAAGCAGGATTTCGGTGTCGAAGGCATGCGGCGTGGTGGCCCGCGCCAGCTCCATCAGCTCCTCGAACCCCCACAGCCCGCCGGCAATGACCAGCCCGGCCAGCAGAACCGGGAACTCCAGCCAGTTGCGCAGTCTGCTTGCAATCTTCGTCATCGGCCCGATCGCAGTTACAGCCTTTGCAGATAGGGCCCGAGCGTGATCAGTGCCACAGCTGCGATGGCAAGCACGATGCCGGTTGCCTGTAAGGCATTGACGCGCTCACCGAAGAAGACCAGCGCCACCACATTCACCGACACTAGCTGGATCACCGCCGACAGGCTGAACGACACCGACATGCCGAATTCACGGATCAGCCTCAGCATGATCAGATTGCCCAGCGAATAGAGCGCCAACGTCAGCACAATCTTGCCGAGGCTCGGCGCCAGCCCCCACTGTTTTGCGGCCATCGCCGCCAGCAGGAAGATCACCGTCGAAACGCAGAGCTGCCCAAGTCCCCAGAAACTCACTTTTGTTCTCTCCCGATGTGTCCCTACGCGCCTGCCGCAGCTCTTGTTTCCGAAGCGCCGGTCGCGGTCAAGCGGGGCCGATGTTGGATACGAAATCGCAGGCGGCAATTAGCCGGCATGTCATCAAACTGTGACCTGCCGGCGATACCGGATTGGCCAGGCAACACGCTCCAGCAATCCATCCAGCCAGAGGCAGGCCCAATGACCGAACATCGCTCCCCTGACGCCCATTTCCGCACCAGCCTGCTCGAGGAAAACGATGGGCCAGGAGCCAATCCCACCGACAACCGCACCATGGGTGAGATCATCGCCGCGCGGTTCTCGCGCCGCGGCTTCCTCAAGGGCTCGCTTGCCGTCTCGGCCATAGCCGCTACCGTCAGCCCGCTGGCGCTGATCACCGCCGACAATGCCCGCGCCGCCGAAGGCTCCGCCTTCGCTTTTGACGAGCTCGAGGCCGGCATCGACGACAAGCATCACGTCGCACCCGGCTATGACGCCGATGTACTGCTGCGCTGGGGCGATCCACTGTTCGCCGATTCGCCGGAATTCGATCCGACAAAACAGTCGGCGGAAGCCCAGGCCAGACAATTCGGCTACAACAACGACTATGTCGGATATATCCCGATCGACGGCTCGGCCGAGCACGGCCTGCTGGTGGTCAACCACGAATACACCAATCCGCACCTGATGTTTCCGGGCCTCGTCACCATCGTCGACGGCAAGGCCAAGCAGGCGCCCCTCAGCAAGGAACAAGTCGACGTCGAGATGACGGCGCATGGCGGCACTATCGTCGAGATACGCAAGGTATCAGGCAAATGGCAGGTCGTTCGCGACGGCAAGCTCAACCGCCGCATCACCTCCAACACCGAGATCGCGCTCTCCGGCCCGGTCGCCGGCCACGACCGCGTCAAGACCAGCGCCGATCCGACCGGCACGAAAGTCATCGGCACCATCAACAATTGCGCCGGCGGCGTCACGCCATGGGGCACCTATGTCATGGCCGAGGAGAACATCCACGGCTATTTCTCGGGCGAGCTGCCGCAGGGGCATAAGGAAGCCGCCAATTACAAGCGCCTCGGCATTCCCGAAGGTGCCTATGAATGGGCAGCGCATTACGACCGTTTCGACATCGGCAAGGAGCCGAACGAGCCGAACCGCTTCGGCTGGATCGTCGAGGTCGACGTCCAGGATCCGACATCGGCGCCGAGGAAGCGCACCGCGATGGGGCGCTTCAAGCATGAGGGCGCCGAATCGATCGTCGCCAAGGATGGCCGTGTCGTCTTCTATCTCGGTGACGACGAGCGCTTCGACTATGCCTATAAGTTCGTCACCACAGGCAAGTTCGATCCGGACGACCGCGCCGCCAACATGGATTTGCTCGACGACGGCACCTTGCATGTCGCCAAGTTTGCCGACGACGGTTCGGTCGAGTGGCTGCCGATCGTCTTCGGCCAAGGGCCGCTGACGGCGGAGAACGGCTTCGACAGCCAGGCCGACGTACTGATCGAGACGCGCCGCGCCGCCGACCTGCTCGGCGCCACCAAGATGGACCGCCCGGAAGACATCCAGCCCAATGCCACCAACGGCAGGGTCTATGTCATGCTGACCAACAATTCGAAGCGCAAGGCCGACCAGGTCGACGCCGCCAACCCGCGTGCCGAAAATGCCTTTGGCCACATCATCGAGATCGTCGAGGACGGCGGTGATTTCACCGCGACAAGGGGCAGGTGGGAAATCCTGCTGAAATGCGGCAATCCCGCTGTGGCCGACGTCGGCGCCACCTTCTCGACCGCAACCACGGCCAATGGCTGGTTCGGCATGCCGGATAATTGCGCGGTCGATTCGGCCGGCCGCCTCTGGGTCGCCACCGACGGCCAAGGCCCGAAAGCCACCGGCCGCACTGATGGTCTGTGGGCTGTCGATACGGAGGGGACGGCACGGGCGACATCAAAGCTGTTCTTCCGCGTGCCGATCGGCGCCGAAATGTGCGGTCCCCTGTTTGCGCCGGACGACCAGACCGCCTTCGTTGCCGTCCAGCATCCGGGCGACGGCGGCGAGGACTGGGAGGGTTTCGGCCGTCCGTCCTACTACGAGGACCTGTCGACGCGCTGGCCCGATTTCAAGCCTGACATGCCGGTACGCCCGGCGGTCGTTGCCATCACCAGGCAAGGCGGCGGCAAGATCGCGGTCTGACATCAGCAAGGTCTTGCAGTCTCAAGGAAGGATTTCGGCCATACGAAATCCTTCCTTCCGATACGGGATGCATCCATGCTGCGCATCATGCGCCGACTAATCATTCGCTGCGCTGAACCACGGCGACATTCATTGTGCTTCGCAACCTGAAGCCGATGGACTCGTATAACGCTATGGCCGCGGCGTTGCTGGCATAGGCGTGGAGATAGGGAACTTCGCCGCGCGCCACTATCCGGTTTGCCACGAATAGGGACAGCAGCTTTCCCAGGCCACCGCCGCGAAATTCCGGATGTGAGCACACCCCGCTGAGTTCGGTATAGCCAGGTTGCTTCATGCGCTCGCCGGCCATTGCCGCAAGCCTGCCCTCGATTTTCACACCCCAAAAATCGCCCAGGCTCAAGGCTTCGAGCGTGAATGGGCCAGGCTTGGTGAGCAATGCCAGGGCGAGCATCTCAGCAGCATCGTCTCGGGTCAGACGATGCACGCGCGGGTCGGAGACGATCTGCAATGGCTGCTCGGCGATCATCTGAACCCCGGCTGCGGTCGAAGTCGCGGAAAGCCCCGTGGGCAGAGCAATCGCGTCCGCTTGAAGCAGGATCACACTCTCGCCCGGGGAGACAAGGTTTTCGAGCGCCCGCAGGCTTTCCGGGTCGTCCGCGCCAGTGGCGGCGAAAGGGACGATCGACGGCCGATATCGCATGGCGAGGTTGTCACCCTCCGCGAAGGCCCGATGTCGCGTCTGAAGCGCGCTCCAGATAGGGCGGTCGAGCAGATGTCTCATTGCGCGGCACCCTCAGGCTTATTTACACGACGGTCGAGAGGGGCAGCGGCGAGGCCGTCCTCGATGGCAGCCAGCTGCTCAAGAAGCGGCCCCGAAAAACCTGCGCACAAATCCGCGACCACGTTCTCGATGCAAGGCCAGACGTCGCGCTTTGCGACATCGACCAGCCGCCGGCCGTCCCGAGTAAGCGAGACGATCCTGCGCCGCTGGTCATCGTTCGACGGACTGACCTCGAGCAATCCCAATCCGGCCAGAAGCGAGACGGTTCGCGTCACACCCGGCTGCGCGATGCCAAGGGATTGCGCCAGTTCCCCGACCGGCAGTGGGCCCAGCCTGTCGAGCGCGGCCAGCAGCGGGTATTGGCTCGCCTGAACCGGGACATCCAGCCTGTCGAGCAGGCGCTGCGCCTCCGCTTGCAGTTGCTCGCCTATACGCTTCAGCCTGCTGCCCAGGCACAGGAAGCCAAGCGATCGTATGACGTCTTCCATAGGTCAATTTTCATCCCCGTGAACATCGATAACATGATATATAACAATGCATGAAAAGCAAGATCGAGGCGTTCAAGCGCGAGTTCCAGGCATCGTGCGCAGGCCTATGTCGCCTTCGGCAAGGAAAGGTCGATCGATAAGGCTGCTTCGCCTGGACGAGGCCCGTTCGATCAGTTGCGCAGCCGGTAGCCGGTCCTGAAGATCCAGGCGACGATCGCTATGCAGATGAGCAGGAAGACCACCGTCATGCCGAGGCTGACGCCGACTGAAACGTCGGACTTGCCGTAGAAGCTCCAGCGGAACCCACTGACCAGGTAGACCACCGGGTTGAACAGCGTCACCGTGCGCCAGATGCCGGGCAGCATGTTGATCGAATAGAAGCTGCCGCCGAGGAAGGTCAGCGGCGTGATGATCAGCAGCGGCACGAGCTGCAGCTGCTCGAAGCTCTTCGCCCAGATGCCGATGATAAAGCCGAACAGGCTGAAGGTCACCGCCGTCAGCACCAGGAAGGCGAGCATCCAGAACGGATGCTCGATCGTCAGCGGCACGAACAGCGAGGCCGTCGCCAGGATGATCAGGCCAAGCACGATCGACTTTGTCGCCGCGCCCCCGACATAGGCGATGACGATCTCCAGATAGGACACCGGCGCGGACAGCAATTCGTAGATCGAGCCGACGAATTTCGGAAAATAGATGGCGAAAGAGGCGTTGGAGATCGATTGCGTCAGCAGCGACAGCATGATCAGCCCCGGTACGATGAAGGCGCCGTAGCTGATGCCGTCGATCTCGGTGATGCGCGAGCCGATGGCCGAACCGAAGACGACGAAATAGAGCGACGTCGAAATGACCGGCGAAACGATGCTCTGCAGCACAGTGCGAAGGGCGCGCGCCATCTCCACCCGATAGATCGCCCATACCGCATGAAGATTCATGGCCGCGCGCGGGTTCATGCCGGTTTCCTCACCAGATTGACGAAGATCTCCTCGAGCGAGCTGTTTTCCGTATCGATGTCGCGGAACTGGATGCCGGCCGCCTCGAGCTCGCGGATCAGCGAGGCGACGCCCGGCCGTTCGCTCTGGTTGTCATAAGTATAGGTCAGCTGTCCGCCATCCGGCGAAAGCTCCAGCGCGTAGTGCGAAAAAGTATCGGGAACGGTGGCCAGGGGACTGCGCAGTTCCAGCACAAGCCGTTTGCGGCCAAGCTTGCGCATCAGCTCGGCCTTGTCCTCCACCAGCACGATCTCGCCGCGGTTGATGACGCCGACGCGGTCGGCCATCGCCTCGGCTTCTTCGATGTAATGCGTGGTCAGGATGATGGTGACGCCGTCTTCGCGCAGCCGGCGCACCATCGCCCACATGTCCTGGCGCAGCTCGACATCGACGCCTGCCGTCGGTTCGTCGAGGAACAGGATGCGCGGCTCGTGCGACAGCGCCTTGGCAATCATCAGCCGGCGCTTCATGCCGCCGGACAGCGTGATCGCCTTGGCGTCCTTCTTGTCCCAGAGCGACAGGTCGCGCAGCACCTTTTCGACGAACGCCTTGTCCGCCGGCTTGCCGAACAGGCCGCGGCTGTAGTTGACCGTCGCCCACACGCTCTCGAAGGCGTCGATGGTCAGTTCCTGCGGCACCAGCCCGATCAGACTGCGCGCGGCGCGGTAGTCGCGGTTGATGTCATGGCCGTCGACGGTGACGGAACCCGACGAGCGGTTGACGATGCCGCAGACGATCGAGATCAGCGTTGTCTTGCCGGCGCCATTCGGCCCGAGCAGCGCAAAGATCTCGCCGCGCACGATGTCGAGATTGATCTCCTTCAGCGCCTTGAAGCCGGTGGCGTAGGTCTTGGTGACCCCGGAAATCGAGATGATCGGCTGCATGGCTGAAAACGACTGCTTGAAACAGAGTTGTTGATTTAATCCGCTGAATGTCGGTTCGCAAATCCGGATGTCAATGGCGCTCCTGACAGTTCTGGACCATCGAGGTTCGCCGGAATAGGCAACACCTGCCCGGTCGTCCAGCCAAATTCCACGTAAAAGCAGATTAACCGCACTGCGGCGTTCCGCCTCGCGGCGGGACGCCGCTTTGACCGTCCGGTGCATCAAGCCTATCCTTCAACAAACAAGCAGCAGCCGGAGCCGCCATGGACCCGCTCATTCTGTCGCGCATACAGTTCGGCGCGAACATCTCGTTCCACATCCTGTTCCCGGCGATCACCATCGCGCTCGGCTGGGTGCTGCTGTTCTTCAAGCTCCGCTACAACGCGACAAACGATTCCGCCTGGATGCGCGCTTATTTCACCTGGGTTAAGGTATTCGCGCTGTCCTTCGCCATGGGCGTGGTTTCCGGCGTCACCATGAGTTTTCAGTTCGGCACCAACTGGCCGGGCTATATGGAGACGGTCGGCAACATTGCCGGCCCGCTGCTGGCCTACGAGATCCTGACCGCCTTTTTCCTCGAGGCGGCGTTCCTCGGCATCATGCTGTTCGGCTTCCGCCGCGTCTCGAACCGCGTCCACACGCTGGCGACGGTGCTGGTGGCTGGCGGCACCACCTTGTCCGCCTTCTGGATCATCGCACTCAATTCGTGGATGCAGACGCCGGCCGGCTTCGAGATGCGCGATGGTGTAGCGCACGCCACCGACTGGTGGGCCGTTGTCTTCAATCCGTCCATGCCCTACCGGCTCGTCCATATGCTGCTTGCTTCGGGGCTGACCGTCTCGTTCCTGGTCGCCGGCCTGTCGGCGCTCCGCTATCTCTACGGCGATCGCTCGGAATCGATGTGGAAGGCCTTGCGCACCGGCGTCTTCACCGCCGCGATCCTGATTCCCATCCAGATCTTTGCCGGCGACCAGCACGGCCTCAACACGCTGGAACACCAGCCGCAGAAGATCGCCGCGATGGAGGCCAACTGGAACACCGGTCCCAACGTGCCGCTGGTGCTGTTTGCGCTTCCCGATGAAGCGGCCAAGGAGAACAGGTTCGAGCTCACCATTCCCGATGGCGCCAGCCTCATCCTCAGGCACAGCGCCGGCGGCATCGTACCGGGGCTGAACGATTATGCCGGCAACCATCCCCCGGTATTTCCGGTGTTCTGGGGCTTTCGCATCATGGTCGGCACCGGCCTCCTGATGCTCGGCGTATCCTGGTCGGCGGCCTTCTTCCTCAAGCGCCGCCACAGCCTGCCAAAGCCGCTGGCGCTGATCATGGTGCCGATGGCGCTGTCCGGCTGGCTGGCGACGCTGGCCGGCTGGTACACCACCGAGATCGGCCGCCAGCCCTGGCTGGTCACCGGCGTGCTGCGTACCGCCGATGCCGTCGGCCCCGTCGCCGGCAGCCATGTCGCGCTGTCGCTCGCGGTCTATCTCATCCTCTATGTGCTGCTCTTGATCGCCTATCTCGGCGTGTTGGTGCATCTGGCATTGAAGGCGGCGAAGGATGGTGACACCTCGCCGCTGCCGGGCGTCATGAACAGGCCGCTGTCGCAGCCGGTTGCGCAACCAGGAGAAACATCATGAGCGTCGACTGGCCGACCCTGCTGCCTCTGATCTTCGCCGGCCTGATGGGCCTCGCTATCCTGATCTACGTCATCCTCGACGGCTTCGATCTCGGCATCGGCATCCTGTTCGCCGCGGCCGAAGACACCGAGCAGGATACGATGATCGCCGCCATCGGCCCGTTCTGGGACGCCAACGAGACCTGGCTGGTGCTGGCGGTCGGCTTGCTGCTGGTCGCCTTCCCATTGGCGCACGGCACCATCCTGACGGCGCTCTACATTCCGGTCTTCGTGCTGCTGGTCGGCTTGATCCTGCGCGGCGTCGCCTTCGATTTCCGCGCCAAGGTGCCTGCCGGCAGGAAGCACCGCTGGAACCGCATCTTTTTCCTCGGCTCGGTCATCGCGTCGCTGGCGCAAGGTTATATGCTCGGCGTCTATGTGCTCGGCCTCGACGTCGGCCCTGGCGGCGTCGCTTTCGGCGCACTGGTGGCGCTCTGCCTTGCCGCGGCCTACGCGGCGATGGGCGCGGCCTGGGTCATCTATAAGACCGAAGGCGATCTGCAGAAGAAGGCGGTGCTGTGGCTGCGCACGGCGTTGGTGCTGACCGCGCTCGGCATGGTCGCGGTATCGCTGGCCACGCCCTTTGCCAGCGCGCGCATCTTCGACAAATGGTTCGTCTGGCCGGCCATGCTCTATTTGTCGCCGCTCCCGATCCTGTCGGCAGTGCTGTTCCTGTGGCTGTGGCGCCAGACCTTCCATCTGCCGAAACCCGGCGACCGCCACGCGCTGCTCCCGTTCCTGACATTGGCCGCGATCTTCACGCTCGGCTTTGCCGGCCTCGCCTGGTCGTTCTACCCCTTCGTGGTGCCCGACCGGCTGACCATCTGGCAGGCTGCTTCGGCACCCGAAAGCCTGGCCGTCATCCTGGTCGGGACGGTCGTCGTGTTGCCGATCATCATCTTCTATTCGTTCTTTGCCTACCGGGTATTCGCCGGCAAGGCGACGGACCTGACCTATGACTGACCGGCATCGTCGCCGCCGCCTGAAACAGAATATTCATCTTCAAGCGGAATAACCTTCTCTGGCCGGCCCAGCAGAATCGCCGGCAAGAAGAAGGGCAACAGAATGACCCCCTTTTCTGCGGCAGGACAGGATCGGCTGCTGCTTTTGCTGATCCGGACGGTCGCGCTGATCGGCGCACTCGCGCTTGCCGGCCTGCTGCCGGCCATGCCGCAGGCGCATGCCCAGGACGCGGCCAACTGGACGGGCGTGTGGGACACGAAGTGGCGCGGCGGCGGCGCCCAGATCAAGTTCGAGCAGACGGGCACTGACGTAAAGGGCATGTACCCGCTTTATAACGGCCGTATCGAGGCCAAGGCCGAAGGCGACAAGCTTGTCGGCCACTGGTTCGAAGGCGCCCGCCAGGGCGCCTTCACCTTCGTCCAATCGCCCGACGGCGGCAGCTTCATGGGCCGCTTCGACGCCGCCACCGCCGAATGGTGGACAGGCGTGCGCGTCAGCGCCGTCGAGGACGTCCGCGTCGACCAGTCGAGCCCGATGAGCACCATGCGCTCGTTCCTGCAGACGATGAACGAGAGCGGCGCCGACAACGTGCCGCGCGCCACCGGCGGCGGCATGGGTCTTGCCGGTCTGGCAGCGGGTCTCGTCGACGTCACCGAGGCCGACCGCGGCGGCCTCAACATGCCCGATTACACCAAGCTTCTGTTCACCGTCATCGACAACGCGACGTTCCGTCTGTGGAGCCTGCCGCATGATGCGATTTCCGGAGACGAGGTGACGTCGACGCTGCCGCAATACGGAACCAGGATCTCCTTCGACGTCACTGTTCGTCGCAAGAATGGCGACTGGTTCATCGTCGGGCCGCCACTTGCCCAGCTCCAGGCCAAGCTCGCCGAATTCCAGGAAGCGCGTGGCGAAGCCGTCGACATGGTCGACGATCCGAGCAGGCTCGCCTCGCCGCGCGACACGTTCAAGGTACTGTTGAGCGGCCTCACCGAAGCCGGCGACCCGGCCCAGGCGGCGCTCGACCTGCGCAACTACAGTCAGGCGGTGCGTGGCGACGAGGCGTTCCTGCTCGAGCGCTATCTCAAAAAGGTCATCGACCGCATCGGCTACGTCTATTGGCAGGAGATCCCCGACGATCCGAAGAGCAACACCCCCTTCGTCTATTTCGAGCATCCCGCCGGCAACATCGTCATCGGC
The DNA here is from genome assembly GCF_040323505.1 of Mesorhizobium sp. M0040. Taxonomy (NCBI): domain Bacteria; kingdom Pseudomonadati; phylum Pseudomonadota; class Alphaproteobacteria; order Hyphomicrobiales; family Phyllobacteriaceae; genus Mesorhizobium; species Mesorhizobium sp. M0040. Next base: position 1,375 of record NZ_JAMYVA010000044.1, on the reverse strand, counting down.
CCGGTCGAGACTGAGAAGGGCAAGATCTGGCAGTTCACGCCCGAGACGCTCGCCCACATCCGCGCGCTCTACGCCGATGTCGAAGACGTGCCGGTGGCGCCGGAATTCGCCGCCTTCGCCAGCACCGACCCGTTCTTCATCGCCCGTGGCCTCGCCCGCGAGATCAGCCCCGGCCTGCTTACCCGCGCCGGCCCGATGCTGATTTCGCTGTCCACCGGCGTGGCGCGCGTCGCCGTGCTGGTCGTCGCCTTCCTGCTGCTGGCCGAAGTGCTCGCCATCCCCTACGAAGGCGTCATTGCCGGTCTCGGCATCGGCGGTCTGGCGGTGGCGCTGGCCGCGCAGCCGACGCTGCAGAACTTCCTCTCCGGCCTGACGCTTTATGCCGACCGGCCGGTCAGCGTCGGCGACTTCTGCAAGTTCGGCGACCAGTCCGGCACGATCGAGCATATCGGCATGCGCTCGACGCGCATCCGGTCGCTCGACCGCACGATCATCTCGGTGCCAAACTCGGATTTCGCCGGCATGCAGATCGAGAACTACGCGCATCGCGACCGCACCCGGTTCGCGACGACGCTGCAGCTGCGCTACGAAACGACGCCCGATCAGCTACGTTACGTCCTGGCCGAGCAGCGCAAGCTGCTGATTGCCCATCCGCGCGTCATCGATGAGCCGTGCCGCGTGCGCTTTGCCGGCTTCGGCGCCTATTCGCTCGATATCGACGTGTTCACTTATATCAAAACCGCCGACGTGGCCGATTTTCAAGCCATCCGCGAGGACATCCTGTTGTCCATGATCAACATCATGGATGATGCCGGCGCGCAGTTCGCCTTCCCTTCGTCACTGGAATACAGAGCCACCGACCTTCCGGTCGACGACGAAAAACGCATCGCCGCGGAGAAAAGGGTCAGCGATTGGCGCGAGGCGCAAAACCTGCCTTTCCCCGACTTCAGCCAGATCGACAAATTCGCCCTCAACAACACACTTGCCTACCCGCCTGAGGGCTCGGCGCATTATCGCGAGACAGAGCCCGACCCGGACTCGGCCGAGGCAAAGGCGACGCTGGAGAAGGTGCGCTGGAGCCTGCCCTGGAAAAAGGGGGAGTAGTGCGAAGCGCGGAAACTGCTGATCTCCCCCCTTGAGGGGGAGATGTCGCTGAAAGCGACAGAGGGGTCGCCGCGCGTGGAGTGCCAACTTCGTCTTCCTCGATATGCCGGACCGCGTCGCGCCAACCGAACCGGCCCCCTCTGGCCTGCCGGCCATCTCCCCTCAAGGGGCAGGGCTATCGCATATGAGTGATGGCATTGATGAGATAGTCGTCGTTCCAGGCGCATTTCTTGATGCGATGGCTGATGGGAACTTTGGCAGCATCGGCGGC
>NZ_JAMYVA010000043.1:0-48339 GCF_040323505.1 Mesorhizobium sp. M0040 | reverse complement strand
TTCCGTGCTTCGTCGGTGACGGCGATCCGCGGCTGGTTCGCGTTGCTCAGCCTATCCCCGAACTTGAAACCGACCAATGGATCGTCACCCATCACGAGGAACGCCACTCCCCGCCGGTACGGAAAGTCGCCGACCGGATCGCCGCCTTGATGCGGGCGCACCAGCCGCTGTTTCGCGGCGAGACGCCGATCCGGTAAGCCTCAGGCATCGATCGGCCGCCAGTGGAGCCGCACGCTGGCACTCATGCCCTGGCCGGGCTCCAGCGCCGTCAGGCCTTGGCCGTGATGCGCGTCGACCGGATCCGACACCGGTTCTCGACCGCTAGCTAGCGGGTCTAAGCGATTGGTTTCATTGTCAGCTTCCGTCCAGACTTGTTGCGGGAATGCTCACCGCGTCCCATACTCCTGCTATGGAGATGCCTAGGATTTTCGCCATCTCTGCATCTTCTTGCCGCCTGCCGCCCAGTGGGTGAGCGGCGCGCCCGGCAAGGCTTGAATACAGGACGAATTCCACTTTGAAGCTGGTACGCCGACAATCTATTCAGCGGCCTCAGCGACCTGCACTGGGATGTAATTCAGGATGGGCCCGAGCCACTGCTCGACCTCCGAAATTGACATGTCTTTGCGCCGTGCATAGTCCTCCACCTGATCGCGCTCGATCTTGGCCACCCCGAAATAATAGCTTTCCGGATGGGCGAGATAGATGCCGGAGACCGACGAGCCGGGCCACATGGCATAGCTTTCGGTCAAGGTGACCCCTGCGTTGCGTTCGCCGTCGAGCAGCCTGAACAGCGTCGCCTTCTCGGTATGGTCGGGCTGCGCCGGATAGCCGGGCGCCGGCCTGATGCCGCAATAGGGTTCGCCGATCAGATCCTCCGGGGCCAGGTTCTCGTCCGGCGCATAGCCCCACAACTCTTTTCGGACACGCTCGTGCAGCCGCTCGGCGAAGGCTTCGGCGAAGCGGTCGGCGAGCGCCTTCACCATTATCGAGGAATAATCGTCATTGGCCCGCTCGAAGCGCTCGGCGATCGCCACTTCCTCGATGCCGGCGGTCACGATGAAGCCGCCGAGATAATCCGCCTTGCCACTTTCGAGCGGCGCGACGAAATCCGACAGGGCGACGTTGGCCTTGCCGTCGCGCTTGGTCAGTTGCTGGCGCAGCGTGAAGAAGGTCGCCAGCTCTTGCGAACGCGTGTCGTCGGTGAAAAGCCTGATGTCGTCGCCGACGGCATTGGCCGGCCAGAAGCCGATCACGCCCTTCGGTGCGAACCATTGTTCCGCGATGATCTGCTTCAGCACCGCTTGTGCATCCTCGAACAGCTGGCGCGCCGCCGGCCCCTGTGCCTCGTCTTCGAGAATCTTCGGATAGCGCCCCCTCATCTCCCAGGTCTGGAAGAACGGCGTCCAGTCGATGTAGCGGGCGAGTTCGGCGAGGTCCCAGGTCTCGAAAACCTTCAGCCCAAGGAAGGAGGGGTTTTGCGGGACATAGCCCGACCAGTCGATCTTGTGGGCGTTTGCCCTTGCCCTGGCGAGCGGAAGGCGCAGCTTGTCGGCTTCACTACGCGCATGCGCGTCCGCCACCTTGCGGTACTCGGCGCGTACCGTATCGACATAGTCGCCCTTTGCCTGGTGGGACAGCAATGACGAGACGACGCCAACGGCGCGGCTGGCATCTGTGACGTAGACCGTCTGGCCGCGCTCATAGCGCGGGTGGATCTTGACCGCCGTGTGAACGCGGCTGGTCGTCGCCCCGCCAATCAGCAACGGAATGTCGAAACCTTCGCGCTCCATTTCGGAGGCGACATGCGCCATCTCGTCGAGCGACGGCGTGATCAGGCCGGAGAGGCCGATGATGTCGACGTTTTGCTCGCGCGCCGTCCGCAGAATCTTAGTCGCTGGCACCATGACGCCTAGATCGATGATCTCGTAGTTGTTGCAGGCGAGCACGACGCCGACGATGTTCTTGCCGATGTCATGGACGTCGCCCTTGACCGTCGCCATCAGGATTTTTCCGGCGGTCTGGCGTTCGCCGGTGTCGATGCCGTTGGCGGCGTTGGCCAGCTTCTCGGCTTCCATGTGCGGCAGCAGCCCGGCGACCGCCTGTTTCATCACGCGCGCGGACTTGACCACTTGCGGCAGGAACATCTTTCCGGCACCGAACAGGTCGCCGACGACGTTCATGCCGGCCATCAGCGGGCCCTCGATGACATGGAGCGGCCGCTCGGCGGCAAGCCGCGCCTCGTCGGTATCGGCGTCGATGAACTCGGTGATGCCGTTGACCAGCGCATGCGAAATGCGCTTGTCGACAGTCCACTCCCGCCAGGCGAGATCGCGTTCCTTGGCCTCCTTGCCGGCGGTTCCCTTGAAGCGCTCGGCAAGTTCCAGCATCCGCTCGGTGGCGCTGCCGCCGCCCGCCGGCTGGCGGTTGTTGACGACGTCCTCGCAGGCTTCGCGCAGTTCCGGATCGATCGATTCGTAGACTGCAAGTTGGCCGGCATTGACGATGCCCATGTCCATGCCGGCCTGGATGGCGTGGTAGAGGAACACGGCATGCATGGCCTCGCGCACCGGTTCGTTGCCGCGAAACGAGAAGGACAGGTTCGAGACGCCACCCGAAATGTGGACGTGAGGTAGGGTCTGGATGATTTCCCGCGTCGCCTCGATGAAGTCGACCCCGTAATTGTTGTGCTCGTCGATGCCGGTGGCGATGGCGAAGATGTTCGGGTCGAAAACGATGTCTTCCGGCGGGAAGCCGGCCTGCTCGGTCAGGAGCTTGTAAGCGCGGGTGCAGATGGCGACTTTTCGCGCCTGCGTGTCCGCCTGGCCTTCCTCGTCGAACGCCATGACGACGACCGCCGCGCCATACGCGCGGACGAGTTTCGCATGGTGGAGAAAAGCTTCCTCGCCTTCCTTCATCGAGATGGAATTGACCAGCGGCTTGCCCTGCACGCATTTCAAGCCAGCCTCGATGATCTCCCATTTCGAACTGTCGATCATCACCGGCACGCGGGCGATATCCGGCTCGGCGGCGATCAGGTTGAAATACTCGACCATCGCCTTCTTCGAATCGATCAGGCCCTCGTCCATGTTGATGTCGATGATCTGGGCACCGTTGGAGACCTGATCGCGCGCGATGTCGAGGGCGGCAGGGTAGTCGCCGGCGGTGATCAGTTTCCTGAATTTCGCCGAGCCGGTGACGTTGGTGCGCTCGCCGACATTGACGAACGGAATTTCCTTGGTGAGCGTGAAGGGTTCCAGACCTGACAGGCGCATTTTGCGCTCGATCTCCGGAATAGCGCGCGGCGGATATTTCCTCACTGCCGCTGCGATGGCGCGGATGTGATCCGGCGTCGAGCCGCAGCAGCCGCCGACGACATTGACCAGTCCCTCGCGCGCAAAACCCTCGATCTGCGCCGCCATGAATTCCGGGCTCTCGTCGTAGCGGCCGAACTCGTTGGGCAGGCCGGCATTGGGATAGGCACAGGTGAAGGTGTTGGCGACGCCGGAAATCTCGGCGACATGTGCGCGCATGGCGTTGGCGCCGAGCGCGCAGTTGAGGCCGACCGTGAACGGACTGGCGTGGCGGATCGAATGCCAGAAGGCCGTCGGTGTCTGGCCCGACAGCGTGCGGCCCGACAGGTCGGTGATCGTGCCTGAGATCATGACCGGAAGATGCACGCCCTTTTCGAGGAAGATCTCGTTGCAGGCGAAGATCGCCGCCTTGGCGTTCAGCGTGTCGAAGATCGTCTCGATCAGGATGATGTCGGCGCCGCCGTCGATCAGGCCGCGCAACTGCTCGCCATAGGCGATGCGCAGATCGTCGAAGTTGACGGCGCGATAGCCGGGGTTGTTGACGTCCGGCGACATCGAGGCGGTGCGGTTGGTCGGTCCCAGCGCGCCGGCGACGAAGCGTCGCTTGCCGTCTTCCTGTTGGGCGCGAATGCACGCCCGCCGCACCAGACGGGCACCGTCCCGGTTCAGGTCATAGACCGCATCCTCCATGCCGTAATCGGCCTGGGCGATCGACGTGGAGGAGAAGGTGTTGGTCTCGATGATGTCGGCGCCGGCAATCGCGTACTGGTAGTGGATTTCCTCGATCGCTTTCGGCTGCGTCAGGATCAGCAGGTCGTTGTTGCCCTGTTGATGGCAGGCGCAGCCGACGAACTTGTCGCCGCGGAACTGTTCCTCGTTGAAGCCATGCCCCTGGATCTGCGTGCCCATCGCGCCGTCGAGGATGAGGATTCGTTCGCGCGCGGCCGATTCCAAGGCAGAACGAATCTCCGATCCATCCGCCTTGGCGACAACGGGTCCGAAAAGGGAATCCAAGGAGGATTCAGAATGCACCACGGTGAGCCTCGGCTTCCAAGATCACACACCGTGACATAAACATATCTTTATGTCAAAATATGATGTGCTCATCGTAACCTTTGATACGTCATGGCAGGCATCACGCTGGTCATTAGCCCCACTGCCAATGCGGCAAGGCCTATTCCGAGTTCATGTCTCATCTTTCACTCCTCCAAAGAATCTTGAATGTCAGTCCGTCATTTCGCAGTCATGGCAATGTTCCTTCTCGCCAGACCGGAAACCTCCTGGCCATCAAAGGCATTGTGGGGGCCCCGCCTCCGCGATTTCCTCCAATCGGCCCGGTGGCGCCTCCCGGCTTGATCCAAATTTAAGACGCCAGCGCACGGGCACTGGCCCTATGAAGATTCATCGCTTTTCGTGCCCGCACCCGAACAGAAAACTCCCCTCAGGTGCTGGCCTTGGGAGGCAACATTTTCTGCTGTTTCGAATTGCCGGCTTGGTCTCAACTCACGGACCGAGTTGGCCATATTCATGCGAACGAGCACAGAAGAGCGCTATCAGCCCATCTGTCGCGAAGAGCGGAGAAATTGGATCAGGGCAAGTTAATTTCCTCCTCCACGTTTCGCTGGTTGGGCAGCGTTATATGTTGTTCTTGGCAACAAATTAAACGGTGCGGGAATTCTGTCAAGCCAAAAAACCCGCCGAGGTAGCGGCCCCGGGATTCCGCGTATTATCCTCGGCATATTTGCGTGGATGATGCTCGATCCGGTTAGGAGTTGCCGCGCGCAGAAGCATTTGGTTGCGCCGTCGAGGACCTTGACATTTGTCACGATGGGGGCATTTTTGTTGTCCTTGTCAACATTTATAGAGTCGCCAGTACCCAGGAGGAAACAGCCGATGCGCAGATTGGGCATTCATTCGTTCGTATGGACCGGCGGTGGCACTCAGGCCATGCTTGAAGAAGCGATGGAGAATTCGGCTGCGTGCGGTTACCGGCTGATCGAGTTTGCGTATCTTCAACCCGAAAAGTTCGACATCCATCGCCTCGCCAAGAAGGCTCAGTCGTTAGATCTCGAAATCGCCGTCACCATGGGCCTGCCCTTGAGCGCCGATGTGTCGAGCGAGGACGACGCTGTCGTGAAGGCAGGTGAGGAATTACTCGCGAATGCAGTCGCGGCGGTGCGGGACATCGGCGGTACCAAGCTCGGGGGCATTCTCTATTCCGCGCATACGAAATATTCGACAATGCCGAGTGATCGCGGCCGCAAGAACAGCATTGCAGCCATTGCCAAGACGGCTGACGCAGCAAAGAAGGCCGGCGTCGATCTGGTCCTGGAGGTCGTCAACCGGTTCGAGACGAATCTCTTGAACACGGCGGCTCAGGGCCTCGACTTCATCAAGGCGACCGGCTCCGATCACGTCACGCTCCATCTCGACACGTTTCATATGAATATCGAGGAGGCCAATCCAGCGGCGGCCATTCGGCTGGCCGGCGACAAGATCGGCTATTTTCACATCGGCGAAAGCAATCGCGGCTACCTCGGCGATGGAGTGATCGATTTCGATCGCATCTTCGACGCGTTGCTAGACATCGGCTATAACCGCGACATCACCTTTGAATCGTTCTCCAGCGCCGTGGTCGATGAGGGTCTGTCCCTCGCATGCGCCATATGGCGCGATACCTGGACCGAGAACATGCCGTTGGCAAAGCACGCCAAGGCCTTCATCGACCTGAAAATGCAAGGGGCGGTTCGTCGGCGAACGACGAATGCCCGTCCATAAGTCGAGGACAATCTGATTATGCGGCAGTGCGGACCCTCTGCCTAAGGCGCCCTGCTCCGCGGTCTTCAGCGCTGTAGTGCTGCGGCTTTTTCGCTGTTCATCGGCAGCCTCGGATCCGTGAGACAGAAGCTTCGGGGGATGCGTGTTCAACAAGATCGCGCCAGTTGCTGCACGCCTGCGCGGCGTGTACCAAGTGAGCGCGTTGTGGTTACGTTCGGCTTGCGGACCGCAGGTAACCTGGAGAGACCTAAGTGAACGACCCGGCGCTGACCGCCAGTTCAAATCGCAGGATTCGACAAAACAATGAAGTGGCGGCTCTAAGAGCCCTTCATCAGTTTGGACGTCTCACTCGAGCCGAACTCGCGCGCAAGTTACGGCTTAACCGCTCTTCGTCGGGGCATATCATCGCGAGCCTGACGGCTGACGGTCTGGTGCGCGAAGCAATTGAGGATCTGCCTGAACAAGCGCGCTATGCCCGAGCCGGCCGCCCCGGCATCATGCTGGAACTTGTGCCGGATGCTATTTTCTTCCTTGGGGTCGAGATCGGTGTCGAGCATATCAGTACGGTAGAGATCGATCTTGGAACCAATATCGTTTCGACGAATGTGGAACCGTTTGATGGCCCGTCGATCAACGTAGAGGCCGCGGTCGACCGCGCCGTAAGGCTGGCGCTCCAATCTATTCCTCTGTCAAAACTGGAGCGATGTGAAGGCGTTGGCGTATCAACCCCGGCGCAAATGGATAAGAATGGCTTCGTCCACTTTGCGCCGCTTCTCGGCTGGCGAAATGTTCACCTTGCAAAGCTGGTGAGAGACGCCCTGCCGATTCGTGTTCCGGTCCTTGCCGAGAACGATGCCAACGCATTCGCGATCGGCGCGACTTACGGGCGCAGCGAGGTGCATTCCGGCGTCACGCTTTTTCTCGTTATGGAGAGCGGTGTCGGCGGCGGCATTATCGTTGACAGCAGCCTTTTTCGCGGCGCCAACGGGCTGGCGGGGGAGATTGGGCACTTGATTATCAGCGACGCGCCAGGCCCGCGCCGCAATCTCGAACAACTAATCGGCCTTGAAAACATTATGGCCGATTATCGCAAGACCTCCGCCCTCAGTGATCCGACATTCGGCAACTTCCTTTCCGATGTCCAAAACCGGTTGCCCAGCGCCGTCTCAACAGCCGAGGACTGGGCAAGGGCTTTGGCAATAGGCCTGGTGCAGACTTGCCGAATCATCGACGCCGACAAGATCGTGCTAGGCGGTTCGGTCGCCGCACTCTATCCCTTGATGGCTGCCAGGGTCGCTGCACACATCCATGCCATACAGGAATCCAGTTTCCCGTTCGCATCGATCACAATGAATGATGAAGGAACTGTCGGTTCCGCCTTCGGTGCGGCCTGCATGTTACATCAGCGATACTTGTCTCTGCAAAGCCAGCGTTTCGCCGACGGTGCGGCGGAACTCGAAGGGGCAGAGGAAGACGAAGACTAATGTCCAGGTTCGGCACTGCCGAACCGATGCTGCTGCTCGGGCTACCCGTCTGATCGCGATTTAGAACGCCATTGTGGCGTGTCCGTCTCGATTGATTAATATGTTGCATAAGGCTACAAACATAATTAAATGTAGCCTCTGGAGGAGCATCCCGCATTCCCATCGTGGCCGTCTCGGGTTGTCGTTCGCTGTGGAGCGAGCGGCCGCAACCTCCAGGCGCGTGCTCCAGTCAAAAGATGTGCGCTAGCCGAGTTGTATGATGCCCGCAGATGCGATTTTAATTCAGACCAAGCTCGCACCCGACGCACTAGGGCCGACGGTGGTCATCGGCGAGATCCTGGTGGAAATCATGGCTAAAAGTCGCGGCGACGGCTTTCTCGAGCCGATAGAGCTTATCGGCCCCTTTCCCAGCGGCGCGCCGGCGATTTTCATCGATCAATGCGCCAAGATCGGCGGGTCGGCGGCAATTGTCGCCTCGGTCGGCGATGACGATTTCGGCCGCATCAACATCGAGCGGCTCCGGTCTGACGGCGTGGACGTATCGGCCATCTCGGTCAGCCAGGATTATCCGACCGGAAGCGCGTTTGTTCGCTATCGCAATGACGGCTCGCGCGACTTTGTCTTCAACATCGGAAAATCGGCGGCGGCCCTGGTGAGCCTGACGGTTGAAGCGAAGGCGCTCTTCGAGCGGGCTGGACACCTCCATGTCATGGGTAGCGCTTTTGCCATCCCGGGTATCTGGGAGACGATGGATCATGCCATCGGCGTCATCAAGCGGCGCGGCGGCTCCGTTTCACTTGACCCGAACTTGCGCAAGGAATTGCTCGGGCTCGGGCAGACGCAGGAGCGCTTCGCCAAGCTCGTCGATGTCGCCGACCTTATCCTGCCCTCCGGCGACGAATTGTTCATGGCAGCTGGAGTTGATGGTGAATCTGCCGCGGTCATCGCGCTCTTTGGGCGCAGTGTGACAGAGATTGCGCTTAAACGCGGCGAACACGGATCAACATTCTTCGGTGCTGACGGCTCGCGGATTGATTGCTCGGCGTTCAGGGTTGCGGAAATTGATCCGACGGGCGCTGGCGACTGTTTCGGCGGCGCTTACGTCGCTTGCCGCCGTCTCGGCATGCCTGTGTTCAAAGCCCTAGAGTATGCCAATGCCGCGGGAGCCCGCAACGTTACTATTCAAGGTCCGATGGAAGGTGCCGCCTCGCGTCGGCAGCTTGACGAATTCATCGCCGTGACCCCGAGAAACGCTCGATGACCGGTCTCCTCAAAAGCCTGGCGGCGGCGCGGCGCAATGGTTCGCCGATAGGCGTCACGTCTGTCTGCTCAGCGCATCCATTGGTCATTCGGGCAGCAGCGCGCAATGCTGCACGCTTCTCCGACATGCTTGTGATCGAAGCAACCTGCAACCAGGTCAACCAGTTCGGTGGCTACACCGGAATGCTGCCCAGCGATTTTGTTCGTCTCGTCCAGCACATATCGGCAGAAGAAAAGCTTCCGATGGAAAGGATCATCTTCGGTGGGGATCACCTTGGGCCAAATCCGTGGCGCGGGGAACATGCCGGCGCAGCGATGGCGAAGGCAGAAGAGATGGTCACGGCGTACGTGTCCGCCGGCTTTCGAAAGATCCACCTCGATGCTTCGATGGGATGCGCCGGCGAGCCTGCCGCGCTCGACGACGCCAGAACGGCGGAGCGTGCAGCGCGGCTGGCCTTGGCGGCAGAGCGCGCGGCGCGCGCCGCAGGAGATGAGGCCCCGGTCTACATCATCGGCACCGAGGTGCCGACGCCCGGCGGCGCCAACCATGCAATCAGCGACATTGAGCCGACCAGCGTAGCGGCGGCGACGCACACGATCGATGTTCATCGCGACCTGTTCCTGAAGCAAGGCTTGGCCGATGCGTTCTCACGCGTCATCGCACTGGTGGTCCAGCCCGGTGTGGAGTTCGGCAATGAGAATGTGGTCCTTTACGATTCCGCCAGGGCACGCGGGCTGACGCGGCTGCTCGAGCAGGAGCCTGGCCTGGTCTACGAGGCGCATTCAACCGACTACCAGGGACGAACATATTTGCGCCAATTGGTCGAGGACGGCTTCCCGATCCTGAAAGTGGGGCCGGAATTGACCTTCGTCCTGCGTGAGGCGCTCTACGCGCTGGACCTTATCGCGACCGATCTTTTGCCTGACTACGGAGCCCGTCCACTCTATCAGGCCATGGAGCGATTGATGCTGGCCAAACCCGGCAATTGGCAGGGCCACTATCACGGCTCGGAAGCCGAACAGCGCATCCAGCGCCACTACTCGTTCTCGGACCGCATCCGGTATTACTGGAACCAGCCGGAGGCGGAAGCAGCGGTCGCGAGCCTGACCGCGGCCCTGCACGGCAAGACGGTGCCGCTCACGCTGTTTCGCCAGCATCTGCCCGCATTCGAGGCGTTTGCAGGCAAACCGCTCGAGCCTACCTCGTTACTGATCGCCTCGATCCAGCGCAGCCTGGACGAGTACCGCTTCGCCTGCACGGGCGAGGCACTCAACACCGAAAGCAACCCGACGGCTGGAGGACGAAGATGAGCGAACAACTCTCTGGAAAGGTCATTGCAATCACGGGCGCGGCATCGGGTATCGGCCTTGCTTGTGTCCGTGGTTGTCTCGATGCTGGCGCGCGGGTGGTCCTGATCGACTATGCGGATGAGAAACTGCGCAGCCTGGCCGCTGATCTCGGCGAGAACGCGATTCCTTTGAGGGTGGATCTCACCAATCCGGAAAGCGTGGCAGGCATGATGCCCGGCATTCTGGACAAGGTCGGTCACCTCGACGCCTTCCATGCCAATGCCGGCGCCTATATCGGCGGCGATTTCATTGATGGTGATCCGGACGCCTTTGACGGGATGCTGAACCTGAACGTCAATGCCGTATTCCGAACGGTCCATGCGGTCCTGCCGCACATGATCGAGCGGGGCACGGGAGACATTGTCGTCACCAGTTCCGTTGCCGGCCATACCGCAATACCATGGGAGCCGATCTACACCGCTTCCAAGCACGCAGTTCAAGCGTTCGTCCATGCGCTGAGGCGACAGGTGGCGAAGCACGGCATCCGTGTCGGCGCGATTCGCCCCCGGACCGGTACTGACGCCCCTCGTCGCCGACTGGCCGAAGGAGAACCTCGACCGGGCGATGGCGGCCGGAAATCTGTTTGAGCCGAAGGAAATTGCCGAAGTCCTGCTGTTCATGCTGACCCGGCCGAGAACGGTGACAATTCGCGATATCGTCATTCTGCCGACCAACTTCGACATTTGACACGTAGCGTCTCGGCATCGAAATTCGGGGAGGTAGGCCATGTATCAAGCGCGCTTCAGGGTGGACAACGAGATCGCCGTGGTGACCGGCGGAGGCAGTGGTATTGGCCTCGCATGCGCCGAAGCGTTGGGCGAGTCCGGAGCGCATGTGGTCATCATAGAGCCCGACGAGCAGATCGGCAGTGCTGGCAGGGATGCACTGACTGCGAAAGGCTACTCGGCCGAGCTGATGCTCGGTGACGTCACTTCGTCAACAAGGATGAGCGAGATTGCTGACACGCTCGCCACTCGGGGCACGCCGGCTTCGATTCTCGTCAACAATGCCGGCGTCGGCAGCAGCGGCATTTCGTCGGAAGATATCAGTGATGAACTCTGGCTGTGGATGATGAACGTCAACATCAACGGCGTCTTCTGGTGCTCGCGCGCTTTCGGCCGCCACATGATCGCGGCCGGCCGCGGCTCAATCGTCAATCTGGGTTCCATGTCGGGCACGATCTGCAACCGGCCGCAGCCGCAAACACCTTACAATGTCTCCAAGGCGGCCGTGCATCACATGACCCGCTCGATCGCCGCCGAATGGGCGCCTCATGGCGTGCGGGTTAACGCGGTGGCGCCAACCTACATCGAAACGCCGATGGTCCTGGCGATTCCGGAAAACGCGCCGCGTATAGAAGCGTGGTTGCGAGACACGCCAATGGGCCGCATGGGCCAGGCGCACGAAGTCGCCAGCGCTGTCCTGTTCCTCGCTTCCGACGCGGCCAGTTTGATGACCGGAGCCCTCGTACCCGTCGATGGGGGATTTACGTGCTGGTAGGACCGTAGCAGCCAGGAGTTTCCTCCCGGTCACTTCTCTCACCGAAGCTCGAGCTCGAGAAGGTGGATGCGGCTTCGGCCGCCGGCACATCGCCTTAGGTAACCTCGGCGCCGATCGCAGCCAGCGCGAACCACGTCGAAATCCTTGTCCCCAACCAACAGTCGAGCCGCCCGCCAGGCACCGCCGACCAATGTAGATCGGCAATCTGTCAGCAAAATTAATGACGCCTCCGCACGGGCGACGCTGGCCGAGCCCTGCTTCGAACGGTCATGCCGCCGCTGGGCAGTTCGCAGTCTCGCCGCGACTACCAGAAGGCTTGTATGCGCCCATTGCGATGGCGCGCACCTCCAGCGGTGTAGTCGAGCAGAGTCGCCTGGTCGTGGACTAATGACCTCGACGGATCTGTAGGATTTGCGCACGCCGCTCAGCTTGAGCTCAGCCATGGCTTGCCTCCCGGGCACCGGCACGTTTGGTCGTGTCGTTGTTGTTTTCGTCATCTTGCGCCATCGCCAGCGGCGCGCCTGGTTCGCCTTCCCACAGGATCAGGCTGGCGGCGCCGATCAGTCCGGCCTGATTGCCGAGTTGCGCCGGCACGATGGGTACGTCCCGGTAGGCGGGCATCGCCCGCTGCTCGACGACCGCCCTGATGCTTGGAGCCAAGAGGTCGAAACCGTTGGCGAGACCGCCACCCATTACGATCAGGTCCGGCGAATAGAGATGAAGCAGATTGGTGAAGCCGATGCCCAGCCAATTCGCCTCCGCCTCGATGAGTGTGCGCGCGCGCCCGTCGCCTGCACGCGCGGCATCGACCACGTGCCTGGCCGAGATGTCGCCGTCGGCCGAAAGGCGCCGCAGCAGCGAGCCGTCGCCCGGCGCCGTCAGCGCCGTGGCGCGCCGCCCGAGCGCGGTTCCGGAGGCGACCGCCTCGAAGCAGCCGACGGCGCCGCAGAAGCAGCGGTCTCCTTCGCCGGTGATGGTCATGTGGCCGATCTCGGCCGCCAGCCCGCGCCGGCCATGATAGACGTGACCCTCGGCAACGACGCCACCGCCAATGCCAGTCGACACGGTGACGAACACCATCGACCCGGTGCCACGCCCGGCGCCGAAGCGCCATTCGCCGAGTGCTGCGGCATTGGCGTCGTTCTCCAGCCGCACCGGCAGACCGAAATACTTGCCGAGAATGTCGATCAAGGGCACATCGTGCCAGCCAGCCAGTGTCGGCGGTGCGATCACGATCCCGGCCTTGGGGTCGAGCGGCCCCGGTGCGCCGACGCCGATGCCGGCAACCTTGGCCTGTGGGTGCTGTGTCAGAAGGTCCCCGGCCAGCGCGATGATCTGGCCGATCACCGCTTCCGATCCCGCGATCGCCATCGTCGGGGCCGAAACATGGGCGATCACGTGGCCGCCGCTCTCGACCAGCGCGCCGCGCAGCTCCGTTCCGCCGAGATCGAAGGCAAGCGCAACCTTTGTCATCAGGCGGCAATCTCCAGCCCATGCAGCCAGGCCATGCGCTGCGCAAGGTCGGGGTCGCCGAATGCCAGCGATCCGAGCACCACGGTTTCGGCGCCGGCGGCGCGCAGGCGGGGCACCGTTTCGTGGCGGATGCCGCCATCGGCAGCCAAGATGATTTCGTTCTCGCGACCTGCTTTTCGCATCAGCGCCCGTGCCTCGATCAGGCGCGGGCCGGCCTGGTCGGACAGGCTCTGGCCCTTGACGCCGATGGATGTGCCGAGAAGCGTCACGAAAGCCACTTGCGACAGGAAAGGTTTGACCGCGGCCACCGGCGTTTCCAGTCTCAGCACCACCCCGGCCTCGACGCCGAGCTCACGCGCCAGCCGCACGGCGCGTAGGCCGGCCTCGCCGTTTTCCGCATGGACGCTGACAAGATCGGCGCCGGCCTCGATGAATTGGCGCGCCTGCTCCTCGACGATCTCCGCTTCAACCATCAAATGCACATGGATCGGCTTTGCCGTCAGCATGGCAATCCGCGCCACCAGGTCCGGAAAGAACAGGAAGCCGGGGGTGAAGCGGGCGTCCGCGACGTCGATGTGGTGGAGGTCGACAAACGGATCTATGCGCTTCAGGTCGCGCTCCATATTGGCGAGGTCGGCCGACCACAGCGAAAACTCGCCGAGCAGCCGGTTGCGCGGAAGGGCGGCGATGGCAGCGGGGCCGGACAGGGATTTGGTCGTCATAACGGGACAAGGCTCCGGATGTTGAAGTGAGCGCGAAGGAAGGTCGTGATCTCAGCCTGCAGCTCGGCGAAATGCCTGACGCTGTCGAGCGCCTTGGGAGAGATTTCCGCAAAGGTTGCGCCGGGGATCGCCGTGGCAAGCGTGCGCGCAGCCGGCAGCGGATGCACCGCATCCATGGCGTTGCCGATAACCAGCGTGGGGACGCCAAGGGCAGCGGCGTTGCTTTCAGAAACGCCCGGTCCGTCGGCGGCGATGTCGGCGAGGACCTGCGCGAATGGCGCGGCGTCCGGCCGGTCGAAATAGCCGAATAATGAGGCGAGATTGTCGGGCGCGTGGCGCTGCAGGCGCTCGGCGGTTTCCGATTGCGCGAAGATCGTCCTGGCCTTGTCGGGGCCGTGGTCGAGGATGAGGCCGGCGACCTCGGCGATCGGCCGCAGGTTCACCGGCGCGCTGTCGAAAATCCAGGCCGGGCGTACAAGCAGCAGACCCGCGATGCGGTCCGGGTGGCGACAGGCAAGGCGCAAGGCAATGGCGGCGCCCATGGAAACGCCGCCGGCGACGAAACGGTCGAGACCGGCTTGATCGGCGGCGGCAACAACATCGTCCGCGAACATGCTCAGGGAAAACGGACGGCGGCTGCCCAGTCCGGAGGCGCCGTGCCCGCGGCATTCCAGCGTGATGCGCCGCAAGTCGGCACCGGCCGGGAAAGCCTGGGCGATTTGCGCCTCGCCGCCGCCCAGCCCATGCTGGAAGACGACGGCAAGCCCGTTGCCATTATCAGAAATCCGAAGCGTGGCGTCGTCGCGAAGCAGAGCGGCCAGGCGCGCCATCAGGTCAGCCCCATCAGGAAGCGAGCAACCCCTGGTGCCTCTTCGGCCGAGAGGCCATGCGTGACCAGCGGCCCGTCAAAGCCTGATGACTTCAGCCTGGCGACGAAATCCGGGAAATCGACGACGCCCCTGCCGGCGGTGGCAAAGCGCCCGTCGGCGAAGCGGTCCTTGGCATGCGCCATGGCGACGTGGCCGGCAGTGCGTTCGACGGCGGCGGCCACGATGGCGCTTGCTTCCTCGGGGCTCGCCTGTTCGAACAGGTTGGCCGGATCGAGCACGACGCGCAACCGCTTCGAGCCCATCTCGGCGATGAGGCGCATCGCATCCTGCGCCGAGGTTACGATGTTGGCCTGTTCGGGCTCGATGCCGAGATCGACGCCATGACGCTCGGCGAGTTGAAGCGCCTTTTCGATCTCGCCTGCCATGTCGTCCCATGCCTCACGGTCGGCGTTGTCGGGGTGATACGCCCACTGATCGTCCGCGTTGCGCGTTCCCGTGCACAGGGTGACGAGCGGAACAGCAAGGGACGCCGCGGCCTTGATGACCACGCCAAGCCGGCGCATGCCGTCGTCGCGCACCGCTTTGTCCGAATGGGCCATATTGTAGGTGCCCGACAGCGCCACCAGGGCGACGCCGGAGGCACCGGATGCTGCCGCGATGGCGCTGATGGCACCGTCAGGTACCGCATCCGGCATCGACGGCAGGCCGGCGCAGGCAAGATTGAACTGGGTGACGGCAAATCCCGCGTCGCGCACCGCCGCCAGCACGCCGGCCGGCTCGCTGCCCGGGAAGGTCCTGGCGAACACCCCGACCTGCATCAGACCGCTCCCGTGACGGCAGCGATCTCGACGCGCAGCCCGCTCTCCACCGAGCGGGCGATCGCCACCATGGCGCGGATCGAGGCGAGGCCGTCCTCGACATCGGCGCCGCGCAGCGGCGCGCCGTCGAGGACCGTGTTGGCGAGGCCTTCGAGTTGCCGCCTGAAGAAATGGCCGTCGGCGCCAAGCGGCTTTCGCGCCGTCGCATCCTTCTCGTGAAAGATGTCGACCTCGCTCGCTCGGAAATACCAGGGATTGAAGGTCTTTGCGATCACGGAGCCGTTCTCGCCATAGAGTTGAAAGCCTTCGTGCCAGTCCATGCGGACGGCGACGGTGAGGTCGAGATGGCCGAGCGCGCCATTGGCGAATTCAGTTTCGACGAACCAGCAATAGGCGCCGAAACGCTCATTGAGGCGGGCGCGCACCGCGACAATCTCGCCGCAGAGGAAGCGTGCTGTATCGACAAGGTGCGAGCCGTGCGCGAGCATGAAATACTGCCTGAGGTCGGCCTTCGGATTGCCGGCCGGCTTCTTTGCCAGCTTGCTGGTGACGGGCAGCGGCTGCACCGCGTCGGTGTTGGTGTAGCGATGCGTGGAATCGCAATACCAGGCCTTCAGCGCCAGGATTTCGCCCATCTCGTCGCGGACGAAATCGCGCGCCGCTTCCAGTGCCGGGTCGAAGCGCTTCATATGTCCGACCTGCAGCACCTTGCCGGAGCGCTTAACCGCATCGGCGAGCGTCTCACCTTCCTCGACCGAGACGCCGATCGGCTTCTCGCACAGCACGTGCTTGCCGGCCTCGAGCGCCTTGATCGACATCGCAACGTGATAGGCGTCCGAGGTCGCAACGATCACCGCTTCCAGCTCAGGGTCGGCGAGCATCTCATCGTAGTCGCCATACATTTTTTCGGGCTCATAAGTCGCGCCCATGCGCGCCAGCAGGTCGGGAGCGGCATCGCAGATCGCATAGAGGTCGGCATTCCTGGCTTTCACGCAGGATTCCAGATGGGCAAATTGCGCGATCGGCCCGCAGCCGAGCACACCGACACGTAGGCGACGGTCTTGCTTGCGGATCATGGTCTCTTCCTCAGGCGCCGTAGCCGCGCATCGTCTGGCGGTTGGGGTTGCCCGCGGCCGCGGTATCGGGGGCCGCGGTCTCGGATTCCTCTTCCAGCACCAGCCAGCCATTGAAGCGTGGCGCTGCACTGGCGATGTCGATCACCGCCGCGGTATCGCAGACGCCCTTGCCGAGCATCGCCCATGTGCCGCTGGCATCGACATCCTTCAGGTGCACGTAGCAGATGCGGTCGCGATAGGTGGTGAGCGTATCGGCCATGTTCCGATGGCCACGCAAGATGTGGCCGGTATCCGGCACCCAGCCGACGAGCGACGGATCGACCAGCCCAAAGATCCGGTCGTAGTCGGCGCGATCGAAGAGCAGCGTGTTGTGGTGCGAACTCGGATGCACCGCGACCTGGACGCCCGCCTTGCGCCCTAGCTCCCCCGCCTTGTTGTAGACCTCCGCGGCGATGGCGAATTTGTCGTCGCGCGGGCCGTCGGAGACGACTGTCGCCGAGCCCATCGACACCAGCGTGTCCGGAAAGGCAGCAGCGAAGTCGATCCATCGCTTCGCGGTCTCGAGGTCGTTGCCGATCTTCTCCTTGAGCGTGAAGCCGCTCTTGGAACCGAAGGCGAAGGAGACGAGCGTCAGACCTGACGCCTTGAGCGCGGTCGCGAACTCCGCCGGCTTGTCGGCATATCGGCCGATCATCGTGTCGGTGATCTCGATGCCGGCATAGCCGCCATCGGCGATCGCCTTCAAGAGATCGTCCGGGCCGCCGGCAAAGCCCTCTCCGAGCATTTCCCAGGTAAAGGTCTGGCAACCGACTTTCAGGTCTTTCACGATCGTCCTTTCATTCCTTGATGCCGCCCCGCGTTAGCCTTGCGGTCCTGCCGTTCGTTGAAGGCCTTGATTAGGTCGCCAAAGGTTTCCTTGCCGAAGAAGGCGGCGCTGGCAAGCTGATTTCGGAACGTGATTGCGCCCGCGCCGGTCGAATGCCGAGACCCGTGTCGAGCGCTGCGACGCCCAGCATGCCGGCGCCGATGAGAAATTGCCGGCGATCGGCGATGGTGACGTGACCCACAGGCTTCGTAGCGGCGGTCGGCCGTTTTTCATGTCAGTCATTTCCTCCCCTGAAGGCAGGGCCTCCATGTTGCGCCAGCATTTTCGCATGTTCTGCAAAAATTTTACGCGCGTCAATATTTAAAGTGCTGTATAGCGGGCTGTGATTGCGGCTCGCCACCGATTCAGCAGGCCCGCCGAAGTGTCATCGCGTTGGGAGGCAGACTCGAAAATGCAAGCAAAATCACAGATTAAGCTCGGTATCGGCATTGTCGGATGCGGCAACATCTCGATGACTTATCTGCGCAACGCGGCGCTCTTCGGCGGCCTCGAGTTGCGTGCATGCGCCGACATTTCCACCGAACTGGCGGCACTGCGCGGCAGCGAATACGGCATCCGGGCAGTCAGCGTCGACACGCTTCTAGCCGATCCGGACATCGACCTTGTCCTCAACCTGACCGTCCCGGCGGCGCATTTCGACATCTCGTTTTCGGCGCTTTCGGCGGGCAAGCATGTTTTCACCGAAAAGCCGCTGTCAACCTCGGCTAGCGACGGCCGCCGGCTTGTCGCCGAGGCGGCGAAGCGCAATCTGCTCCTAGGCTCGGCCCCCGACACTTTTCTCGGCGCAGCCGGACGGCGGGCGCGCCGCCTGATGGACGAGGGCGCGATCGGCCGCGCCGTCACCGGCACCGCCTTCATGATGGGGCGCGGCATGGAGCACTGGCATCCCAATCCGCAATTTTACTATCAGCCGGGCGCCGGCCCAATCTTCGACATGGGCCCCTATTACCTGACCATGCTGGTCAACCTGCTTGGGCCGGTGGCACGCGTGATGGCGATGGCGACTCAGGGACAGGAAGTGCGCCTTATCACTGCCGAAGGTCCCTACAGGAACACCAGTTTCAAGGTCGGCACGCCGACCAACATCCTATCGCTGCTGGAGTTCCGATCGGGCGCCACCGTCACCTTCGGAGCCTCCTGGGATGTCTTCAGACACTCCAATCACCCTATCGAACTGCACGGCACGGAAGGCTCACTGCGCCTGCCCGATCCTGACACGTTCGGCGGCACCGTATCGCTTTCGGAACGCGGCGCCGACTGGGCCGACTTCCATAGCGAGAGCGAGCTCTACGGGGGGCGCAACTGGCCTTACGCCGCGCCCGACCGCGCCAACTACCGCATGCTTGGCGTCGCCGATTTGTCGCATGCGCTGACGACGGGCAGAAAACCCCGCGCCTCCGGCGATCTCGCTTTGCATGTGCTGGAGATCATGGAGGCGATCCTCGCTTCGGGAGAAAGCCGCGAGTCCGTCGCCGTCAACGGGGCGGTCGACCAGCCGCCGCTTCTTGGCGAGGACGAGGCGACGAGCCTGCTTGCCTGAGGCGTAGGATCAGTCGATGGCTGCGTTGCTTTCATCACTTCTCGATCCGGAAGCCCGGCATGTGCTCGACCTCGGCCGACAGGCTCCCGCGCGGCCGTTCGAGGCCGGCACGCCTGAAGAGGCGCGGCGCGCCTATGAGGAGAGCTTTCCCACACTGCAGGGTGAACGCGAGCCGGTCGCCTCGCTGAACGAACGCTTCATCGACGGGCCTAGCGGCCCGTTGACGCTCAGGATCTATCACGGGCGACGGGCGGCCTTGGCCAGTGCCCCAGCGCTGCTTTATCTGCATGG
The DNA here is from genome assembly GCF_040323505.1 of Mesorhizobium sp. M0040. Taxonomy (NCBI): domain Bacteria; kingdom Pseudomonadati; phylum Pseudomonadota; class Alphaproteobacteria; order Hyphomicrobiales; family Phyllobacteriaceae; genus Mesorhizobium; species Mesorhizobium sp. M0040. The sequence continues at coordinate 29,020 of NZ_JAMYVA010000043.1, read as the reverse complement.
CGGCGGCTGGGTAATCGGCAATCTCGATTCCCATGACGAGATCTGTCGCTGGTTTGCCAACATGGCGGCCTGTGTGGTCGTCTGTCCCGACTATCGGCTGGCGCCGGAACACAAATTCCCGGCCGCCATCGAGGATTGCCGCGCAGCGTTTGCCTTCATGCAAAGTGCGGCCGACGATCTCGGCATCGACGCGGAGCGGATCGCTGTCGCCGGCGACAGCGCCGGTGGCAATCTCGCTGCGGTGCTGTGCCTGATGGTGCGTGGGAGCAAGAATCCGCCGACCGTGCAATTGCTGTTCTATCCGAACACGGATGCCTCGCAGACAGCGGACAGCTATCGCCGTTTTGCTGAGGGCTATGGTCTCACCGCGGCAACGATGGCCTGGTTCCGCGACCACTATGTCAACCATGCCGGGGATATCGACGACTGGCGCGTGTCGCCGCTGAAGGTCGCCAGCCTTGCCGGCGCAGCACCAGCCTTTGTCGCGATCGCCGGTCATGACATTCTCGTTGACGAGGGTGGGGCTTACGCAAAGCGTCTGCAAGATGACGGCGTGCCTGTCGTGCTGAGGCGCTGGCCTGGCCAGATCCACGGCTTTGTCTCGATGGGCCGCCATGGTCCGGCCTCGCGGCAAGCCGTCGGCGCGGCGGTTGCCGCGTGGCGCGGCTTCGATGGAAAGCTCAGGCCGATTGACGCATGACCAGCGTCGCGTCGAGATTGACCTTGGCGGCAACCTCCGCTCCATCCTCGTTCAGCAGGGCCAGCAGCGTCTCGACGCTATGTCCCGCCATGGCGGCGAAGTCCTGCGCCATGGTGGTGAGGCCTGGACATGTGTAGCGGCTCAGCGGGTGATCGTCATGAGCTGCGACACGCAGGTCGCAATCGGCCTTGCGACCGACCTTGAGGCCTTGCGCGTAGGCGGCCGCCATCACGCCGAAGGCGAGACGGTCGTTGTTGCACAGAATGGTCTTGCCCGACAGGCCGCCATTGCCGAGCATTTTTTCCATTTGCTCGTAGCCGATCCGTTCGAAATCCCATGTGTAGTCGTCGGTGTTGCCGATGACGACAGGCTCATGCCCGAGCCGCTTCATAGAAGCGATATAGCTTTTCAGTCGTTCTGGCGAGTTGTGGTTGACGTGCGGGATATCGAAATAGACCGGGGCGTCGCCGGACCGGCACAGATACTCGACGATGGTCGAGACGCTCTGGGCATTGTTGTTGCCGACGAACGGCGTTCCGCCTTCGAGATAGGTGTCGAAATAGACCACCGGTATGGCCTGCGTCAGCTTCTCCAGCGTGCGGTGGTCCGAGCGCAGGCCGAGCGGCGCGATGAGTGCACCGGAGACCTTCAGCGACAGGATGGTTCGCGTTGCCTCCACTTCGAGCTCGCGCGAGCCGTGCGAGGAGATCACGATCGGCCAGTAGCCTTCGTCGCGCAGCCTTAGTTCGATGCGGCTGACTATCTCCGAATAAAAGGGGTCGGCCACTGTCGGCACCATGATGCCGATGCTGCGGGTCCGCTTGCGGTTCAGGTTGCGTGCAAACAGATTGGGCTGGTAGTCGGACGAGCGCAGCGCCTCTTCGATACGCTGCCGTGTCGCTGGCTTGACGCTGGTCGGATCGTCGAAATATTTCGACAGCGTCGGCCTGGAGACGCCGCAAGAGCGGGCAAAATCATCCATCGTCTTGTGCGTCGTCGGCATTCAAACGCCTCGCGTTCTGGACATCCAATCACGGGGTTGCCCTAAGCGCTGCCCCAGGGCACCCGCATACGGTGCGCTGCCGTGCAACGGCAACGCAAAAGTTTACAGAGGGCTTCAGCAGTTTCAACGCGTATCGCTGAATTTGTTTCACGCGTAAATTTATTAGTTAACGCGAAAAGTACAAGCCTAATTGACTCAGGATATCGGTTGCCGCCAGGCAGAATTGCACGCGGCCGAGAGGGCCGTCCGAGTCGGGGCCTAGGGGCTCGGTTGCCAATGGGACGAGCTGCCAATTCTGAGCACCACAATCCGGAAGGCACCTAGACATAGCGCACTTCGACTCCCAGCTTGTCCAATCGACTGCGAATCCCAAAGGGCATAGCGGTGTCGGTGATGATCAGATCGACACGTGACAACGAAAATGCCTTGGATGAGGCGCCGATATCCCATTTGCTTGAATCCGCCACAAGGATCACGCGCCTGGCCATACGAACCAGATTGCGTTTTGTGCGCGCAATGTCTTCTGAGACATCGACGACATCGAATGACTGATCGATCGCATGCGCGCTGAGGAACGCTTGGTGGGCCACAAGGCCGCCCACAGCCCTGTCAAAATCCGACACGATCGTGCTGACCGTCGAGGGATAGACCCGACCGCCTATCATATGCACGTCCAGCCCAGGGCGATACATCAGATGCTGTGCAATGTTCATCGCGGTTGTGGCTACTACCACATTGTTGACCGGGGGCATCTGCATTGCGACCTGCAGCAACGTCGAGCCGCTGTCGAACACCACGGACTGGTTGTCTATGATCTGGCGCGCCGCCATCTGCGCGATACGCCGTTTGGCATCGAAATTGCGAGACATCCGCTCTTCGAAGGCCGCCGCGGGCGAATCAGCGGGCAAGGCGATCGCACCGCCATGCGTTTTGATCAACTGCTTTTTTGCATCCAGAATTTCCAGGTCGGACCTGATGGTCACCTCGGAGACGCCGAAGTTTTCCGCCAGTTGGCTGGTACGCGCCTGGCCGGTCCGCTGAAGCGCGAGCATGATCTGATGTCGCCGTTGTTCCGCAAGCATGTGTAACCCCGAATTGCTGTTTGGATAACTGCACGCCAACCTTTCGAAAATCGAATAGGAAACCGGCCTGCGTTTGAGAATTCGAGGGATACCGCCTCACCGCAGCGAACGCTAGCCGTTGCAGTTGCAATCTATATCGAAACGAAAGAAATCGAAATATTGAATATTGTTTTGCTTTCGAGTTAGGGTCCTCAACGTCAGATCAACAATTGCGAAGGGACTGCACTGATATGGGCCTTGGAACTAAAATTCGCTTGTCGCGGCTGTTCTCGCATCGATCTGGGAACCTGTTCGGTGGTGCCGTCGACCATTTCGTAGGGTACGGCAACGTCCGCGAGGGAGGCCTTGCGGATCTGCCCGGCGCGCTCAAGCGGGTGATGGCCGGAGAGCCAGATTACATCAGCATTCAGCCTGGTGCGGCGCGTCATTTGTGGCCGGCTTACGCCGGCAAGGCAGCGCTGGTCATTCAGGCGGGATGCTTTACGCCCGACGATCGGATCAGTCAGTTGATCGCGACGCCCGAAGATGCAGTGCGCTATGGTGCCGATGCGCTGGCGGTCGCCATTCCGGTGCGGGGCGATACCGAGGGTCACTACATTCGTTGGCTTACCGATACGGTCAACGCGGCTGCTCGTTTCGAAATGCCGGTCGTTGCACATGTTTATCCCCGCGACTATTCAAACGGCTGCAAGATCGTCTTCACCCCCGACGAAATCGCCTACGCAGTGCGGATTGGTTTTGAGACCGGTGTTGACGTGATCAAGGTCGGATACACCGGGGACTTCGACTCATTCAAGGAAACCGTGGCAACTTGCCCGGTTCCCATCGTTATCGCCGGCGGTCCGAAGACCGAGGATCTTCTGGGCGCTCTCACCCAGACATCTGAAGCCCTGCGCGCCGGTGCGAAGGGTGCCGTCGTGGGGCGCAATCTGTGGGGGCACGGTGACACCACGATGGCAGCGCGTGCATTCAAGTGCGTCATTCACGATGGGATGGCGCCGCAAGACGCTTTGGCGGCTGCGGGCACGTGAGCTGTGACCGGCAATCTGCAGGTTTTGGGCTTCGGAGCCTTGGCGATTGACGACATCATCTATGTCGACAGCCCGCTGGGTGCTGGCAAAGGGAAGGTGACAAATCGCACGAAGGACCACGGCGGCAATGTGGCGACGGCACTCGTTGCTGTCGCCAAGCTGGGGGGGCGTGCCGGTTTCATCGGCTGGCTGAGTGATCAGCCACTTACGGATGTCGGCGCCCACGAGCTTGAACGACACGGCGTCGACATATCTTTCGCGCCACGTCGTTCCGATGCCAAGCCGATCCGGTCGGTTATTACGGTCGCGCCCGATGGTGACAGGTTCATCGCCTATGATGATGATGTGCCGCACGGGACCTCCGATGCGCTGGCCGATAGCGTCCTTGCGCAAGCCCAGGTGCTGCTGATCGACGGTTACGCCATGCACGCCGACATGATCGTTGCTCGTGCCCGTAAGCTGGGTCTGGCGGTGGTGGCCGATATTGAGTGGACTGTCGGACCTGCGACCGAACGATTGATCCGCCTGTCAAATCACCTGGTATTGCCTCTGAAATTTGCCCAAACCTATACTGGCGAGGCCAAGGCGACAGCGATCCTGCGCAAGCTGTGGTCAGATGACCGCTCCGCGGTCGTGTTAACCGAAGGCGATCGAGGAGCCTATATCCGGCAAAAGGACGATGTCGTTTTGTGGCACGTTCCGGCCTACAAGGTCAGGGCAGTGGACACGACCGGCGCGGGGGATTGTTTTCATGGCGCCTATGCCTTCGCCCTTACGCAGGGAAAGCAGCCTGTCGCCTGCGCTGTTTATGCAACTGCCGCGGCCGCGATCTCAGTGACGGGCCGGGGTGGCCGCATGGCTCTGCCGGATCACAACGCCTGTGTCGCGTGGATGGCGAAAGAAAATGCACCTGTGCCCATACCGATTACGTCGCCAGACTGAGAATTCATCACTCGGATATTGCCGCTGCTGGTGGGACGTCCGAGGCGCGCGGTTAACCGCGCAGATAGCAATGCCGGTTCGATCTGCAGTCGCGCCGCGCGGAGGCTATTCGATGTTTAGGTAGCGCTGACAATAGGGAGGATGTGACGTGGCTGTTGTTGTGTTGGACAAAATTTGCAAGACCTACGGGACGAAATTCCAAGCCATCAAGGATCTTAGCCTGACGATAAACGACGGCGAGTTCCTCATTCTCGTTGGCCCTTCGGGATGCGGAAAATCGACAGCCTTGCGCATGATCGCGGGGCTGGAGGAGATCAGCAGCGGAACCCTGACCATTGGTGGAGAGAATGTTGAGGACCTAGCGCCGAAGGACCGGGATATTGCGATGGTCTTTCAGAACTATGCCCTTTATCCGCATATGACAGTGTTCGACAACATAGGCTTCTCGATGAAGCTTGCGGGGAAGAGCAAGGCCGAGCGGACGAAGCGCGTCCATGAAATAGCAAAGACCCTGCAGCTGCACACGCTGCTCGACAGTAAGCCGGCCGCGCTGTCTGGCGGACAACGCCAGAGGGTCGCCATGGGGCGCGCGATGGTGCGCGAACCGGCAGCCTTTCTCATGGATGAACCCTTGTCAAACCTCGATGCCAAGCTGCGCGTGCAAATGCGCGCGGAAATTGTCAGCCTGCAAAGACAGCTGGGGGTGACCACGATTTATGTAACACACGATCAGACCGAAGCCTTGACCATGGGCGACCGGGTTGCGGTCTTGAAAGGCGGTGTCCTTCAGCAGGTCGACACGCCAAAGACGCTGTATAATCGACCAGTCAATGCCTTCGTCGCGGGTTTCATCGGCTCGCCGTCGATGAACCTGTTCGAAGGCCGTTTGCACAATGGCAGGATCAACCTGCCGACCTTTTCGATACCGGTGCCGACGAGTGCGTTTGAGCGCTCTCCTGGTCTGAGCGCCTTCGAAGGCAAGACGCTCATTTTCGGCATACGCCCCGAGGATCTTTACGACAGCAGTCTGGAATCGGGATCGCGACATGCCACTCTACCGGCCATCGTGAAGACGACAGAGGAATTGGGATCCGAGCTTATCGTTCATTTGAAGGTCGACGCGGTTCGAATCGATTCTGGCGACCCAGATGCTGTTGAAGATCTAAGCGGCGCAGCAAATGTCGTAGCGAGGTTTGAAGCCGTCAGCGCGGTCCGGCCGGGCGCGTTGATTGATCTGGCGATCGATGCGGCCAAGTTGCACTTCTTCGATCCCCAGACGCACCTCACAATCTAGCGTGATCCGCGATGGTTGACCCGGCTAAAGGGACGGAGACGCAAATGTCGCTTCCGTCTTCTGGTCCATTTGCGTAGGTGACGGTAGACGCTGGCTTCGCTCTCCTGGGCAATCCGACCAGTTCTCGCTCGCCCATCACAGCTCGGGCCGTCTTCGTTGGCAAATGGTGAGACTTTGCTCGACATCGGTTCAGCGCGCGACAGCCGATTTTTCCACCGGAGGTGGAGATCGTCTTGTGCCCGGCGGCACCCTGTCATCGACAACCAAAACGATCGCCTGAACGCCTCTGAATTGCGACGTCTATGCGAGCGCGCGACCCCACCGAATGGCGTTTTTTTCTCTTCGAATATACGACTTTCATTTGTTTTCTTTTTAGGGGAGTGGCTTTCATTTGTTTACGAAAATAGAGAAAGAAAGCGGCACAAGCAATGTGCACAAGGGAAAAACTACCCTCAGAGAGCTTAAGAAAACCATATACCAATCAATGGCTTACATTCATTCATAACGTCCCGGCATCCTACCCATTTTTCACGATTGCAGTTCTTGATTGACACAAAGACCCGGAAAAGAACCTAGTTTGATCGCGATCGGGAGGATCGAGCCAAACGTCGCTCCTAGGAGGAAAACATGAACGTCAGAAGATATATTGCTGCGGCCACGTCGGCTGTGGCTGTCTGGGCACTGTCTGCTACCTGCGCCTTTGCTGAGACCAATCTCGAATTCATCCAATGGTGGGAGCCGGAAATGCCCGCCGGTGCTCTGCGTAGCATCATGGACGACTTCGAAGCCAAAAACCCTGGTATCAAGGTGACGCTCGTCAGCGGTCCCTATTCCGCCACCCATGATCAGATCGTAGTCGGCGCCGCGTCGGGGACGCTCAGCGACGTCGTCGGCCTGGACGGAGCATGGGTCAATGGCCTTGCAAAGCAGGGCGCAATCGCTTCCATGGACAGCCTGATGGCTGACGCCAAATATGATCAGAGCCAGATCGCTGACATCATCAAGGTCAACGGCCAAAGCGTCATGTTCCCGCTCGCCTCGTTCGTATACCCGGTCTTCGTCAACCTCGATCTGGCCAAGGCTGCTGGTGTCGACAAGATGCCGGCCAACCGCACAGAATTCGCTGCTGCCGCGAAGAAGATGACCAATGCGGACAAGAACGAGTACGGGTGGGTGCTGCCGCTATCGCTGCAAAACCCCGGCGGCATCCAGAACGACGTGATGTCTTGGGTCTGGGCTTCCGGAGCATCGATGCTCAAGGACGGCAAGCCCGACGTGGAAAATGAGGCCGTGGTCGGTACACTCGAATACGTCAAGTCGCTACAGGACGCCGGCGTCATATCGCCAGGCATCTTTGCCAAGAAGGAACAGGACAAGGTCGAAGAGTTCGTCAACGGCCGTGTCGGAATGATGATCGACTCGCTGGCTCATATCAATCTTATCCGCCAGCGTAACCCCAATCTAAAGTTCGGTATCTCTGCGCTTCCTGCGGTCGACGGCTATACGGGTAAGCGCGGACTGCCCTATGCCTCTTGGGGCATCGGCATTAGCAACAGCACCGAGCATAAGGCAGAAGCCTGGAAGCTTGTTGAATATCTGATGAGCCCGGAAGTGAACGGCCGCCTGGTATCGCTCGCAAATGCCTTTCCGGGCAACGTGCAAGCGAAGCCTGACTTCTCGAAATCGGACCCGCTGTTCGAGGAAGCCTTCAAGATCTTCCAAAGCGGTCACTTGGCCAATGAATTCGTGGGCTTGCCGGTGGCCGAAGACCTGATGCGCGACATGAACGTCGAAGTGCAAAAGATGTTCGACGGCCAGCAAACCGCAAAGGAGGCCGCTGCCAACACGCAAAAGCAGTGGTTGGTTGACTTCGCCAAGTAGGCGCTGCTTCAGACAATTCGGCAGCGCGATAAGATCTATCGCGCTGCCGCTGCATCGGAACCGGACCATACGGTCGATGACCCAGCGGATTGTACCTCATGAGCCTCGCCAACGAAGGTTTGATCGTCGCGCGAACGAAAATGCGCAAGCGTGGCATGCTTTCTTACAAGACGAGAAAGCGGCTCACTCCGCTGTTTTATGTGGCACCCGCCACGTTTTTGTTTTGTCTACTAATGCTGTTTCCCATGATCACGGTCCTGCGCTATTCGCTGATGGACGGCGCAATCATGAAAAAGGACGCTGCTTTCATAGGGTTGCAGAACTACGAGACGATCTTCACAGATCCAGTCTTCTGGCAGTCGGTCGGGCAGACCCTCTATTTCACGGTGATGAGCGTCATTTTCCACCTTCTAATCGGCCTGGCCTTCGCCCTGTTGCTGAACACCCAACGCGTCCATCCGATGATTAGAAGCATCCTGCGTGTTCTCTACATATTGCCCTGGCTCTTTACGGCAGTGATCATCGCAATCATCTGGCGGCTGCTTTTGGATCCCAATGGCGTGGTCAACAGCATTCTGATGACGCTCCATATCGTCAACTCCAAGGTCGAGTGGTTCTCCTCGACGAAAACCGCGATCCATGCGTTGACGTTTGCGAACATCTGGGCGGGATACCCCCTATATATGGTCAGCTTGCTCGCCGGTCTCCAGGGCATCCCCAAGGACCTTTACGAAGCCGCCGGCATCGATGGCGCCAATGAGTTCCAAAAGTTTCGGTACATTACGATCCCGCAGCTGATGCCGATCATCATCAGCATCGCCCTGCTGGATTTTATCTGGACGATGCAAGTCTTCCCCCTGGTCTGGATGACGACGGGCGGTGGACCGATCCATTCGACCGAGGTGCTGAGCACGTATACCTATAAGCTTGCGTTTTCGAGTTACGAATTTTCACAGGCTTCGGCGAGCGCGATCTTCATCTTGATCATCTCGATGGGCGCGACTTACTTCTACATCAAACACCAGAAGGCCAGGTGACCGGCAATGGCAAAGCGCTCCTTCAAAAGCACCGTTTTGCCGACCGTACTGACATATCTCGGGCTCGCGGCCGGTCTGGTCTTTGCAGGCTTTCCAATCCTGTGGATGTTTTTCACTTCGTTGAAATCGAACACCGAGATCTTTGCCCTGCCGCCGAGACTGCTGCCCGACCATTTCACGAACGTAGCCTATCTTTCGATCTTCAATGATCCGACCAAGGTGCGCTTCTTTCTCAACAGCTACCTGGTCGCGGGAGTGGTAACCCTTCTGACGTTGCTGATCGCCATTCTGACGGCCTATGGCTTCAGCCGCTATTCATTCCGGCTTAAGAATACCCTTAACGTCTTCATCATCAGCACACAGACCGTACCGCCGATCACGCTTCTGATCCCCTATTTCGGCATGGTCGTCGCCTTCGGCATTTTCAACACCTATTTCGCGCTGATTCTAACCTACATGGTATTCACCCTGCCTTACGCAATCCTTCTGATGACCGGCTATCTCAATACCCTGCCAAAGGAACTCGATGAGGCAGTGCTGGTCGATGGGGGGTCAAGTTGGACAGCGCTGTGGCGTGTGATTATCCCTCTTTCAGTCCCCGGCGTCGTCGCGACCGCGGTCTATACGTTTCTGTTGGCGTGGAACGAGTTCCTTTTTGCGCTTACTTTGACGAAGTCGACGGACATGCGGACCGTTCCGATCGGTATCGAGTTGCTTATGGGCCAACATGCGTTCGAATGGAACGAGATGATGGCGATGAGCGTGCTGGGATCACTCCCGCTTCTGATCCTGTATCTGATTGCACAACGTTACTTCCTCGCGGGCCTGGCCGCCGGGTCGGTGAAGAGCTGAGCAAACTGACTGCCAGTTCGCTGTTCGCTGCTGAACACATCAACCCATTCCGGCCCCGAAGGTCCGGTCTTTGACAGCGCCAGCGCTATGCCAAATCCTGCACGTCGAGGGTCGTGCAGGCCGAAGGCGGCGACTGATCGCGCTCGACATCTCTCCCGCGGTTTCCCAACTGTTTCGCCCCGATGGCCCGGCGCTGACGCCGCTGCCGTCGACCTGAGTGGCGCACTCGGAAGTTGAATCCGACTGCTGACCAAGCCGGCTTCTAGCCTGGCCTCGGCATCCCCTGCCTTGTCGATTCCGCCATCTGATGCCGCGATAGCTCGACACCGGTCTGCTGCAATGCAGCACATCAAAACCCGCGGCACACCATTTTAAATCTTGACGCGTGTCAAATTGTTATAAAACATCCGGAAACGCTGACAAGGCATCGATCAGCGCGGCTGGAAGTGACGAAAGCCGGCGTCGGCGGTCCTGTGACGCGGACATACGGGCCGCTCTATGGCGATGCCTTCTCCAATGAGCTCGAAACCTTCCATCGCCACATCATGCACGGCACCAAACCTCTGACCGATCTCGCGGACTCTCGTCGCGACTTGGCGCTGATGGCGGAGATCATTGATCGCATGAAACAGACTACGGGGATTATGCGCTGATGCTGCCCTTTCATTGAGGGTAGATAGTACGAGGAGATTGCATTGGCTCCCGGCTGGCGGGTCTACGCTTTTCCGGCTCGCGGTCTATCCGCCAACCATCAGCTTGACGACTTCGTCATGGTTGGTTTCCGATATCTTGCGCTCGCCGGCCTGGACGCCGCGCCGCAGCACGATGATGCGGTCGGACACGGCGAAAATATCCAGCAAATTGTGCGAGATGAAGATTACGCCCCTGCCTTGGGCCTTGAGTTGGTGGATGAGCGAAATGACCTTGCGCTGCTCCGGTACGCCGAGGGCCGCGGTCGGTTCGTCCATGATCAGGATCTGCGCGTCCCAATAGACGGCCCGGCCGATGGCAACAGCCTGCCGTTGACCGCCGGAGAAATTGCTGACCGGGGCATCGAGCCGGCTCACATGGAAATCCAACCGCCCCATGGTCTTCTTGGCGGCGACGGCCATGGCCTTGCGATCGAGCACCGGCAAGAAGCCGAAGGCCTTGCGCATGGGTTCACGGCCGAGAAAGATATTGGCGCCGATGGACAAATTGTCGGCGAGAGCGAGATCCTGATAGATAGTTTCGATGCCTTTTTCGCGCGCCTCATGCGGCGTCGCAAATGTCACCGGCTGACCCCTCAGCAGAATTTCACCGCCCGTCGGCTGAAAGACGCCCGATATCGCCTTGATCAGCGTCGTCTTGCCGGCGCCGTTGTCGCCCGCCAGGGCCACCACTTCGCCCGGCCGCACGACCATGGAGAAATCGTTGAGCGCCCGGACGGCGCCGAAGTGCTTGGAAAGGTTCCGGACTTCCAGGAGGGGAGTGGTCTGGCCTGGGCTATTCATCCTGACGGGCTCCACTGAACCGGCGCTGCGCCTGGTCGATGAGAACGGAAATGATGATGACGACGCCGACGGCGATGAACTGCCAGAAGGGCTCGACATTGACGAAAACCAGCCCGTACTGAATGACCGCGATCACCAGCGCACCGGCGACCGTCCCGAAGATCGTGCCCGATCCACCGAACAGGCTGGCGCCGCCGATCACGACGGCTGCGACGCTGTCGAGCAGCAACGGCTCGCCGGCCTGGGCCGCGCCAGCGGTGAAGCGCGCTGCATAGAGGGCACCACCGAGGCCTGCGCACATCGCCGAAAGCACATAGAGGCGCAGGATATGGCCTCTGATGTCGATGCCGGCACGACGAGCCGCCTGCACATTGGCGCCGATGGCGTAGTTGTGCTGGCCGAACCGGGTCTGGCTCAAGATGTAGTGCATCGCGACGACGAAAACGGCTGCAATGACGACGAGATAAGGCACACCGTAGAACCTGCCGTTGCCGAGCAGCGCGAACCAGGAATTCTGGACCGGCACCGTCGTGCCGCCGGCGAGCAGGAAAGCAGCGCCGCGCGCCACGCCAAACATGCCAAGCGTGCCGATGAAGGGCGGAATTCTGAGGCGCGAGATCAGCAAGCCGTTGATCATGCCAGGGACTCCCGCGACGATCACGGCCGCCAGAATGCCCACCATCATGGCCAGAGGCACCGGCATGGCGGCGCCAGCCAGATTCGTGGCATGGGCCGCGACAACAGCAGCAAGGCCCATGATGAAGCCCAGCGAGAGGTCGATGCCTCCCGAAATGATGACGAATGTCTGTCCGGTCGCAAGCAGCAACGGCGCCACGGCAAATATCGCAATGGATTGCACGTTGAACGGGTTGAGCACGAAGGTCGCGCCGAAGGAGGCCCTCGACCAAACCTCGAAACAGATGATCAGGCCGGCGAGAAACAGCCAGGCGCGCCCTTCGGCGATGCGTCCGAGCCAGGTCCTGGCCGGATCACCATGGTCGGCCTGAGGGGCGACATGGGTTTCGCTCTGCTCGGTTGGTGATGTTGAAGTCATGGATACATCCGATCCGCAGCGCGGTCTCCGTCAACAGGGTCCCAGAGACCCGGCGCAGGTCTCCTCCCGGCAAGCCGGAAGGAGACCAAGCTGGTTGGCATCATTCGGAATAGAGGTACTTCGAGATATTCGGGTCCGCGATGTTTGACTTGTCCATGATCGTAAAGCCGGTGCCGATCGCAACCGGGATCGACTGGCCGGTCAGGTGGGCATAGGCCGAAACGACACCAAAATAGCCGATCTCGGCCGGATGTTGGGCAATCGCAACGTCCACCAAGCCGGTGTTGATGTTGTCGACGATGCTCACCGGTGCGTCGAACGCGACGACCTTGATGGTGCCGCTTTGCCCTGCCTGCTTGACGCCGTTCGCCGCGCCGATCGCCGAGAACAGATTTGCACCGAACACACCAACGAGATCGGAGTTGCGCGCGAACGTCGCTTGGAGCTGCGAGGCAGCCTTGTTGGCGTCGTCGTCATTGAACTGCGTCTCGAGCACGGTGATGTCCGGATGCTTCGCCATTTCCTTCTTGAAGCCCTCTTCACGCTGATCGGTGGTCGAAATGCCGGGCTTGACGTTCGAAACATAGACCTTGCCCTTGCCGCCAATGGCCTTGACCAATGCCCGCGCGGCGATCTCGCCGCCCAGAATGTTGTCGGAAGCAATATAGGACAGCGGGAAATCCGCCTCACCGGCGCCGGTCTGGTAGACGCCGCTGCCGATGAAAGTGTCGACGGTGATCACCGGGATGCCGGCGTCATTGGCCTTGCGGAGCGGCTCGACCAATTGAACCTTGTCGGTTGGCGCGATCAGGATCGCGTCTGGCTTCTTAGCGATGACCGCGTCAAGCACGGGAACTTGCGTTACCGGATTGAAATCCGAAGCGCCCTGGAACACCAGGGTCACGCCAAGGGCATCGGCCGCCGCCTGGGCGCCTTTGCGCATGGTGATGTAGAAGCCGTCGGTGGTAAGGCCCGGAACGAGAGCAATGGTGAACTTCTTGTCCTGCGCCAAAGCGGGCGTGATCAGCGCCGTTGCGCAGATGGCGAGAGCCGCCAGGGCGGCAACGATCTTCTTCATAACATCCTCCTCATAATGTTGGCAGATTTGCCGTTGCGATTGATATCGGGAATGGCCGTCAATCTGTTCAGGCTACAAATCGTAATGCGCTGACGGCCGGGAAACGGGTTTCGCCTGCTTGCTGTTACGGGCAGGTCCTCCCAGGCGCCCCAGTCACTAGATCAGCCAGTCGAAACCGACCAGCCCTGATGCCCGCAATCCCATTTCCTCGCATCCGCAAGGTCCAGAGAACCGCGCCGCTCGGCGCGCATGCGCGCCTAGCTGTAAGGTTGTAACACTTTGCTGAAAGAAGTTGCAACCGGGTACTTCCCTGGCCGGAACGCTTTTCAAACCGGACAACATCTGTCTGCTCCGCAGGGCCCGCACGGCAGACTATTGCCCCCAAGTCCCTGACGAGACAACAGGCGATTTCGCAGCGCCAGGGTCACGGACCGCGTGGCGTCGATCGGTTCAGGATCGATCAGGCGCGCCGGATGTCGCGCATCCGCCTTCTATCGAGGCACGAGAGCCACGAGGATGGCTTGCGCCGTTTTCGTGTCCGTTATCAGGGCATTGATGAGCCTCGCGCGGACGGCACCGATGATGGCCGTCGCCTTCTCCGGCGAGGCGGCAACGCCGATGACCAAGGGGACGGCTCGAAGCTGGGCCGGCGACATTGCGATCATCCGGCCCTCCCCTTCCCACGGGATAAGGGTGCCTTCGGCGTCGAAGTAATGGCGGATGACGTCTCCAGCCGCATGAAACAGGGCCTGTTCGCTCAATGTGGCCGCGCTCGCCTCGGGCGGGTTGATGGCATGGGGCAGGCCGATGCCGACGATCGCAACGTCGGTCCGGTCCCAAAGCGCGACGCTGTCGCGGATGGCCGCATCGCCAAGGAAGACCTCACGCAATTCGGTGGACGGCAGATAGGGCGCATGAATGAAATGCGGTGTCCCGCCGAACTCTTCGGCGGCCAGCCGTACAAACTCGTTGATCTGGAAATGCGCCGCCTGCTGCTGCATGCCGCCGGTGGCAGCGACGGTAAGGACCCCGGGAATGCGCGGTAGGCCTGCCCGGATCACCTCGCGGATGGCTCGCCCCCAGCCGACGGCAACCACCGAGCCGGCCGTCAGTTCCGCTTGCTTGAGCAAGGCGCCGAGCGGTGCGGCGAGCGCCGTCAGCGCCCCGGCTGCTGGCGTTTCGACGACCGCGGCGTCGCGCAGCCCCAACCCGTCAATCAACTGCCTGGTGATGTCCTCGGGCGTCACAAGGTCGAGAACCTCGATCCGCACGATGCCCTCTGCCCTCGCCCGCTGCAGCAGACGCGATATGGTGGCGGTGGAGACACCGAGCCGGCGCGCGATATCGACCTGCGGCATCTCCGCCTCGTAGTGCATTTTGGCGACCGTATGCAGCATCGTCCGCGATGCGGCCGCGTCTTGTACGGGAGGGACAGACAGCTTGCAATTCCTTTCAGCAATGTGTTACAGACCCATCAACCGATGGGAGTTATCGCGCAATTCCGGCAGACTCGCAACTCGGGTTCGTTTCCACCGAACGTTGCGGCCAAGCCAGATTTCCCGGTTCGATAGCGCATCAAAGCGGCAAACCTTCCTGCCGGCGGGCAGGCAAAAACTGAACATTTCTTGTTCCACGGATCTGCGCCTTGGTGAATGGGCGCCAACATCGGACAAAAGACCATGACAAAGATGACGACAGCGGAGTTGCGGGGCTATCAGCAGATATGCGGCAAGGACGGGGCCATGATGGCCATCGCCTGTGACCAGCGCGGCGGCATGCGTACCTTGTTGGCGTCGGACCCTGCCGAACAGGCCAAGATCACCAACGACATGCTCGGCGACACCAAGGCGGACATCACGCGATACCTCGCCAGCCAGGCATCCTGCGTGCTGCTCGACCCGCTCTGCGCGGTGCCGCGGGTTGTCGATGAAGGGGTGCTGAACCGAGATACGGCTCTGCTCATCGGCCTCGACGCCTCGGGCTTCGACGTCTCGTCCGCCGGCTACCGCCTGTCGCGCCTCGTCCCCGACATCGACGCACGCCGCGTCCGCGAACTCGGTGGCACCGGCGGCAAGATCATGGTCTATCTCAGGGCCGACAGACCGGAGGCGAACGAGCATAACGTCGCCATTCTGCGCCAGTGCATCGCCGACTTCGGGGAAGAGGACCTGCTGCTCGTCGTCGAATTCCTGACCTACCAACTCGAAGGCGAAAGCCTTGAAGATTATGCGGCCAAGATCCCCTGGCTTGTCGAAGAGGGCACACGGATATCGCTGGAATGTGGGGCAAAGGTACTCAAGCTTCCTTATCCCGGAACGCCGGAAGCCTGCGCCAGGATCACCAGCATGGCTGGCGAGGTGCCGTGGGCGGTCCTCTCCGCCGGCGTCAACCACACGACCTTCCTGGGCCAGGTCGAGATCGCGATGAAGAACGGCGCGTCAGGCGTGATCGCCGGCCGGTCGCTGTGGAAGGACTGCATCTCGCTGGACCGCGATATTCAGCGTGAAAGGCTTAAGACTATCGCAGTGTCGAGATTGCACGAGCTTCAGGCAGTGATCGGAAACTACCGGCAGAAAGCCGCTTAGCCATTCGCCGTTCACACCGGGCACACACGGGACGTCATGCCTCATAGTTCGATGGCCATCGGGATCGATATCGGCGGCACCAATCTGCGCGCCGCCCGCATTTCCGGCACAGGCGAAATCCTTGACCGCATGTCCGAAAAGAGCGCGCTGGACCCGGCGCTCATGCTCTCCCGGATCGCCGAGATGGCGCGCCGGCTCGATTCTGCGGAGGTTGCCGCCATCGGCATCGGCGTCCCGGGACGCGTCGATGCGCGGCGTCGCGCCGTCTTGTCCGGAGGCTATGTCAACCTCGCCTCGGTCTCCCCGGCACAACGGCTGGAAAGCCTGGCGGGCAAGCCCGTCGTGATCGACAACGATTGCAACATGGCACTGGTCGCCGAGATGGCTCGAGGCGCCGCCATGGGTCACGAAAACATCGTGATGTTCACCATCGGCACCGGCATTGGCGGCGCCGTCGTACAGGACCGGCGGATCGTGCGCGGCAAGGGGACGGCGGGGCAGCTCGGCCATATCGCCGTCGACATCAACGGCGAAGCCTGCGTCTGCGGCCGGCGCGGCTGCGTTGAAACCACCAGCTCCGGTACCGCACTTGGCCGTCACATCTCACGCGCAGGCCTCGGTCCGGATATCTCGGTCGATCAGCTTTTCGCCCGGGATGCGAGCGGCGAAACGCCGGTGCGCGGGATACTGGAAGCCTGGGCCAGACCGTTGCGTGCGGCAATCGATACAGCGGTGGCGATGTTCGCCCCCGATCTGGTGCTGCTCGGCGGCGGACTTGGCCAGGCGGCCCATCAGGCGCTTGCCAAGGCTCCGGCCTTGGCTCCCTGGTACCAATGCCCTGTTGAACCGGCGCAACTCGGCGACGACGCCGGCGTCATCGGCGCCGGTCTGCAAGCGCTGGCAGGGCAGGCGGCGGTTACGGCCTCGCCGGTGACCTCGCCATCCGCTGGACTCAACCCGGGCCGGCGTGCCGTGCCCGGCCAGCGCGCCGTGCTCGTCAACGGCATCCCCGCCAGCGGCAAAAGCACGGTCTCGCGCGGTATCGCCGACCGCCTAGGGTGGCCATTGCTTACGCTCGATACCATCAAGAACCCGTTCCTCGAAGTGCTCGGCGGCGGCGATCGTGAATTCAACCGCTCGCTCGGTCGCGCCAGTTATGAAGCCATCTGGTCGGTCGTCGGCGAAGCTCCCGCGGGCACAACAGTTGTCGTCGATGCCTGGTTCGGCTTCCAGCCGCGCCAGGTGCTCGAGGATCACCTGCGAAGGGCTGGTGTCGAGCGGACCGCCGAAATCTGGTGTCATGCACCCGGCGAGGTTCTTGCCGAGCGCTATCGCGCACGGCTCGACCAGCGTCCCGCTGGCCACCCCGGGGCGGCCTATGTCCCCGAGCTGATCGAGCTGGCCAAGCGCGCCGAGCCGCTGCGGCGTGGACCGCTCTTTGACGTCGATACGACGAAACCAATCGCTTTCGATGCCATCACGCAATGGCTGCGGGCGACGATTGACACATAGGCAGGCGAAGCTTGCGCGCCTGAAATGATGATCCGCGCGCGACTTGTCCGCGGAGTGATTCACTCGTGCTCTTGATTTTGATGCCGGGAGCGGAAGCTCGCGCTGGATCGAGGTGACATGGATGACCACGCCCGAGCCTTGCTCCATCATCATCGGCAACAGGGCAGATCAAGCAGGGTTCATCGGCTTCGCGCGAGGATGATTTGGAACGACGGGAAGACCAAAGACGTTCGTGCATATTGCATCCGCCAGCCACAGGTCTAACGCTTGCTATTCTCAGTAGTTCGAGGCGTACCATGTTTCGCAACTCGGGCATCATTTCTCTGCCTCGCCCGCTTGAGCGTCGTGTGGACACTCTTGCCCAGTCGTTCATGCGCCAGCGGCTCGGATCTCAGATGGACTTCTCGACTCCGGAAGGCGAGCCGGCGCTGTTACCACCCAATTCCGTAACCTGGCGCATTTTTAAGAACCCTGTTGCGCTGTTCATCGGCGGGGTAACGGCGGTGCTGCTCGAATTGGCAGAGCCGCGGGTTCGCGACGCCATTTGGCAGCACAGCAGCTTCCGCTCCTTCGCGCTCCGACGGTTACAGCGTACGGGCCTCGCTGCCTTGGTCACGGTCTACGGCCCCCGATCCAAGGCTAAGGCCATGATTGAAGATGTGGTCAGGATGCATGGGCGCGTTTCAGGTCGAACCAGCGAAGGCGAGCCATACCACGCCACCGACCCGGAGCTGCTGGACTGGGTGCAAGCGACGGCCGCGTTTGGTTTCATGGAGGCCTATCACATCTATGTGCATCGCCTGCATTTTTTCGAACGGGACGCGATGTTTGCTGAGGCTCGCCCCGTCGCACTTCTCTATGGGGCCGTCGGCGCGCCCACGTCTCAGGCCGAGCTTTACGCGCTGTTCGACGTGATGAGGCAAAGACTCGTCGCGTCGCCGATCGTCTCGGAGTTCCTGCAGATCATGGAAGAAGTTCCCGCCTTGCCGGGAGTTGCTCGACCCCTCCAGCGGCCGCTTCTGAAGGCGGCCGTCGAGATCCTACCCCAATGGGTCCGCAAGCGGTTGGAACTCGGCGACCGCTGGACCTTGAAGCCGTGGGAGCGTGCTGTTGTGAAGACGACGGCTGCAATTTGCGACAGCACCGCGCTTCATTCATCACCAGCCGTCCAGTCGTGCCGCCGCCTCGGCCTTTCCGAGAGCTATCTCTATCGCCGAACGGCATCCGAAAACCTACACAGAACCGGACAGTGTTCCTTGACCTAAATGTCAGGCCCGCCTCGTGCAGACGTTCAGCTTCTAGTTAACGCATCTTGAAGGCACGAACTCGATAGCCCACTGGACGGTGAGGCGTGACGGAGGCCCGCCAAGCAGATGCGAACAAACTACCGGACGGCTGGCGGCAACAGTGAAGCCGTCGTACCGTCAAAACCGGCATGGGCCGGCTCGTGGCCGGAGCCGCCGCCCGAGATGACCGTGTAGCCCTTCTCGGTGACTGTCAAAGTCACGATCCTGATCCGCGGGTCAAAGAGCGCCTCCAGCAGCTGAGCGGGGCCCTCCGGTGCGACAAGAATATGGCCGATAGAACCGACTATCCGAAGGCTCGTCTGTTCATCTTGACGACTGACAACTGTGTACAAACCATCTTGGGGAGCAAGCGCGTCCCGCGTGTCCGAACTCCGGGGGAGGCTGCAATGATGCCCCAATCGAGTTGTCCCGCGGCCAAGCAATCATCCGTATAGATTGCCTGATGGGCCCTGTGGAAGTTGCCGATACCGAGATGCACGATTCCGGGCGTCACACTCCGTCGATCGTACCGATGAATTTGGACACCGGCTGATGCGAGCGCCAAATTGGCGTAAGAACGACGATTTTCCATTATATGCAGCTCAATCGAAATGGAGACCACCGTTCATGTCGATAACCTCACCCGTGATGAACCCGGCTAGAGGTGACGCGAGGAATGAAACGGTGTGGGCGACTTCTTGAGGTTCGCAAAATCGCCCGACCGGGATTTGAGCAAGCTGGGCCGCGCGCTGTTCGTCGTTGAGCTGTTCGGAAACCATCGGCGACATTACGTAGGCGGGGGCAATTGCATTCGAGGTTACGCCCTGGCCAGCGGTCTCGCGGGCAATCGAAAAGGTCAGCCCTATCATCGCGCTTTTCGAAACTGAATACGCCGTCCCTGCGGTCAAGCCTCCGCTTTTGGCGGCATAGGAGGAGATATTGACCACCCGACCCCACCGTTTCGACCGCATCCCTGGAAGAAATATCTGGGCGAGAAGGAATGCGGCTTCTACGTTGACTATGTTGACCCTTCGCCATTCCTCGATCGAGGTATCTGCCATTTTGTGGTTCGACAGAATGCCAGCATTGTTGACCAAAATGTCGACCGAACCGAAGTGCTGAAGAACCTTCTCCGCCGCCGCGCGCGTTGAACTCTCAACTGCCAGATCAACACCGACGGCAACGGCGCCATGCCCTATCCGCGACGCCAGCGCCTCTGCGGCCTTGGGGAGCAGATCCAGGACTGCTACTTGAGCGCCGGCGCGCGCCAGTTCCACTGCGATTGCGGAGCCGATAGCGCCTGCGCCTCCAGTTACGACAGCGGTTTTTCCTTCTAACAATTGCAAGCGGGAATTCTCCATTGCTTGGTCAGACCGCGGCATGACGTGTCTCCGACGCATGCGCGTCGAAAAGGACAAAGATTTTATCGAGATGGGCGACCAATGCGGCTTCCGCACCGGGTCCGTCATTGGCATCCAGCGCATCCAGAATTGCCAAATGCTCCTGCAGCACAACCGCAAACCGTGCGGCATTGCCGGAGAAACGAATAAAGCGAGTCAGCTTGGCTTTAGCAGCGTGGATGGTCGTCCAAACTCCCGGTCGCTGCGCGAAAGACGCAAACAATTGGTGAAAATTCTCGTCATTGTCGTGAAATCCGTCAATATCGCCCTCAGCGATACTCCGTTCTTGAGCCGCCACCAGTGAACGCATTTCAGCGCTCATCGCTGGCGTCCAACGCGACGCAACTTCGCGAAGAAGGCAAGTTTCCAGAGAACGGCGGACAAAATGGCTGTCTTGGATGCTGACGATATCAATTTGCGAAACAAAACTGCCGAGCTGCGGAAAGACACTTACAAGTCCGTCTTCGGCCAATCTTTGGATCGCTGCCCTCACAGGTGTGCGAGACACATTGAACTGGCGACACACCGCGTTTTCACTAATCGATTCGCCCGGCAAGAGCTTCGCACGCACGATTGCCTCGCGCAGGACGGAGTAAATTTGCTCACTCGCCGAACTGCGCCGGTTCAAAAACACGTCTAGTTCAGCCAATCCGGAAGACATGGCTTTCGCTCCATTCTGGTCGCAACGCGATATCGCGTTGCGCTCGCCTTCTTGCACAATGTCCTCGGAAAAATGCCATCAACAAAAAAGCAGTTGCACCTTGTATACAAGTGTACTAGAACTTCTGCGCTGAATGCAAGGCATTTGCGCTGGCGGTCTCGACAATTTTAAGCGGGAAGGCGGCGCTCTCAACGGGAGGAGTTTTGATGTCGAACTATTTGCGTCGCGTGCTCGCGATTGGACTGCTATCCGCAATAGGCGTGGGGTCCGCCTTCGCCGCCGGAGATTCAAAAATTGCGCTGGTTCCCGGAGGTCCACACCCCTACTTCGCGGCGTGGGAGCAAGCTGGTAAGGATGCTGCCAAGGATTTTGGCCTGGCCGCAGCAGACTACAAGGTGCCGCAAAAGTGGGAACTCAGCCAGCAGAACCAGCTGCTCGAGAGCCTTTTGACCCAGGGTTACAACGGCTTTCTGATTTTCCCAGGTGACCCCGTCGGATCGGTCAGTACCGTCGACGAGCTCGTGTCCAATGGCGCGCCTGTCATCGGCGGCGCAGGGTGCTTCAAGGATCCTTCTTCAGCAACCTTCTGCCTCGGCACCGACACTGGCAATTCAGCATACATCGGAACCAAGGAGCTTTTGAAAACACTGACGGGCACCAAGAAGCGCATTGCTCATTTCACCGGCTTCCTTGTTGATCCGAATACCCAGCTTCGCATCGACGCCGTCAAAAAAGCGGCGGAGGAAGAAGGCGCAACGGTCGTCCAGGTCATCGCTGACATTGATGCGCCCGAGCCAGCCGAGGAAAAGATTAATGCCTACCTGGCAGCTCACGCCAACGACGTCGATGGCATCATCACGACCGCTTGGGTCCCTGCGGTTGTAGCATCGAACGCAGTCCGAAAGATCGGCGACAAGCGGATCAAGATGGTAGCCATTGATCACGATCAAGTTGTGTTGAAGGCGATCAAGGATGGCTTTGTGAATGGCACAATGCTGCAGAATCCGTATGGCCAAGGCTATATCGGCACTTTCGTTCTCGACAAGCTTCGTTCGGGTTGCGCGATCAAGACCGATGCGCCTTTTAAGAAGAATGCCCTCACTGACAAGTTCATCGACTCGGGAACCGTCTATGTCGCGGCCGACAAAATCGACACTTATGTTGACGCCATGCGCGACACGACCAAGAAGCTCTTTGAAACCTTCCAGGCGACTTATCTGACCTGCAAGTAACGAGACTTCCGCCAATGCCGCCGGGCTGCGTTCAAGCAGACCCGGCGGTCGTCTAACCAAATTGCACGGTGTCTGTCGTGACCCAGAGCCAGGCCTGATAAGATGGCAGCCTAGCCATTGAAGGTGCGAAACCATGTCTTATTCAGATGTGCCGGCGAAGGGTCCGAGTGGCGACATCGTCGGCAAGCCGCGCAGGAATGCCACCGAGACGCGATTCTATCTGACCAATGAGTTTGGGCTCATTGCCCTCATTGTGGTCTTTGCGCTGGGCTTCAAATTCACAACAGAGGGTTTCTTTTCGGCCTTCAATTTGTTCACCCTCGGTCGTATCGCAGCCGTCAACATCATGATCGGCTTGGCCATGATGGTCGTCGTTATAACTGGGGGGTTGAACCTTGCTGTAGGGGCGATCGGCGTTTGTGCCGCAATGACTTGCGGCTATCTCATTGAGGTGGTCGGGCTTCCATGGCCACTCGCAATTCTCTCAGCGGTGGCCCTTGGCGCCTTGCTGGGCTTTATCAACGGATGGACTTCCGTTCGCACAGGATTGCACAGCTTCATCATCACGCTCGCTACAATGAGCATTTTCTTCGGCGTAATGATTTTCCTGACGCGTGCAGAATCCTATCGCGCTCTGCCACCCGTCTTTGCAGCGTTCGGACGCCTCAAGCTGTTGGGTTTTTTCTCTCCGCTCCTCCTGGTCAGCCTCCTGGCTGCATTGCTTCTAGGATATCTTTATAATTTGACGGCGGTTGGGCGGGAGATGCTGGCTGCTGGCGCCAAGCCCGAAGCGGCGGAGATGTCCGGCATAAATGTCGGGCGCATCTTCATATACTGCCACATGCTGTCTGGCGCGCTCGCCGCCTGCGCGGCTCTGATGCTAGTCGCACGCAATGGAGCGGCGATCCCATCAATGGCGGGACAACTCGGACAGGACTGGCTGCTCATCGCGTTCCTTGGTCCTGTGTTGGGGGGAACACTTTTGGCGGGCGGCAAGGCATCGGTGCTGGGGACGTGCCTAGGTGCGTTTCTGGTGACGATGCTGACTAGTGGTTTGCTTCTATTACAGCTGGGCGATTTCTGGATTCAGAGCTTTTTGGGTCTGCTTTTGCTGGCTGCGGTATTGATGGACAAAACACGCCGAACCTTTCTGGCCCGGAGGAACATGGCATGAACGGCTCCTTCGCCAACGCCGTGCGGAGCGACTGGTTTGGGCCGCTGCTGGTTACGATCGTCGCCGTTGCGATCGTGGGGGGCTTCAACCCATCATTCCTATCGCCATTGAATATTCAGGTGCTGCTGCTCGCAATTGCAGTAAATGGCCTGATCGCGTTTTCGCAAATGCTCATCATCGCTATCGGTCAGATGAATTTGTCTGTCGGGGCTATCGGCGGTCTTTGCGCTATTGTTTTCGCCGGCATGATGGACGCGTGGCACGTGCCCGCATCCCTTGCCGCCTTAACCGCGCTGTCGCTCGGGGTCATATGCGGCGTAATAAACGGATTTCTGATCGCCCGAACTGGCATTTCGGCGTTCGTAATTACCCTCGCCAGCCTGTCCGTTTACAAGGGCATCAATTTGGGCATCACACATGCCCAACCCTTTTATGATATCTCAGACGGCGTGAAATCCATCGGACAGGGCGCGATCTTCGGGATCATTCCTTGGTTGATGCTCCCTACCATGGCTGTCGGGCTAGCCTTGTGGTTCATGCTTAATCGGCAACCCATAGGGCGGTTTATTTTGGCAGTCGGCGGCAATCAACATGCCGCAGAATTGTCGGGAATATCGATTGCAAATACAGTTGTCATCGCGCACGCCCTTTCGGGGTTTCTTGCAGCGCTTGCCGGTCTTCTCCTTGTTGCCCGTTTACAAATGGGTCAACCGACGATCGGCGACGACTGGCTAATTTTGTCTTTTGCCGCGCCCGTGATCGGCGGCGCGGTCTTGGCCGGCGGACACGTCAGCGTGCCCGCTACGCTGCTCGGGGTGGTGATCGTTGCAATAATCACACAAGCCCTAGTGCTTTTCGACATCGACCCGTTCCTCGTGCAGGTCGTGCTGGGCGCAATGATCTTGGCGGCAGTCGGCGCCAATCGTTTTCGCGAAAGTCGTTTGTCACGAAATCTCAAGAGGCTCTGAAATGGCGAGCGAGATAGCGTTCCAGGCTCTGGGCATTGAGAAGTCCTTTCCAGGCGTAAAGGCCCTAAAGGGCGTTTCCCTGACACTTAAAACTCATTCCATACATGCTTTGCTCGGCGAAAACGGCGCAGGGAAGTCAACGCTTATCAAGATTATTACCGGTGTTCACCACCCCGATGCCGGCCGCCTCATCCTGGAGGGCCAAGAGGTTCATTTCGGCTCGCCGCGCGAGGCCATCGCTCATCGTGTTGGCGTCGTACATCAAGAACGGAATCTTATCCCGAGGTTTTCTGTTGCGGAAAATATCCATCTCGAGCAACTTGGGGCTTCGTTGCTAAAGCCGGTGGACTATGCCGACTTGAACAAGCAGGCCGCGCGTTGGCTTGAGGCCCTCGGCCTAGACATCGACCCAAGAACCCCGGTATCGCGCCTTAGCGTCGCCAAGATGCAGCTGGTCGAAATCGCCAAGGCCTTGTCTCTGCGCTCGCGAGTGCTTCTCCTGGATGAACCAACCGCATCACTTACCTCGAGTGAAACTGATCTATTATTCTCGTTTTTGCGAAAGCTGCGAGACCAAGGCGCCAGCCTGCTATTTGTCAGCCATAAGTTGGAAGAAGCGCAGGAGCTTTGCGACAGCGTCACAGTGCTGAGGGATGGGTCGAATGCCTGTGAAAGCCGGCCAATGGAGGGCCTGGGGCGGCAAGACATTGTCCGATTGATGATCGGCCGGGCCGAGGGTGAAGGCGGCTGGCGGGAGCGCAACTCGACTGGGGCTCCTCCGGCCATCGAGCTCAAGAACATTGAAACATCTTTAGGCCATTCGGACGTCAATCTGCATGTCCGACAAGGCGAGATTGTGGGCCTCTATGGCCTCGTGGGCGCCGGAAGGACCGAGCTTGCAAAATGCATCCTGGGTCAGTTTCCGCTGACGGCTGGTACCGTCGAGATCGACGGGAAGCCGGTTAAGATCAGGTCGGTCGGCGAAGCCATCCACACGCATCGTGTGGGATACGTCAGCGAAGATCGAAAGGGCGAAGGTCTGGTCTTGATGCATTCGGTGCTGTCAAATGCTGGAATTGCAGTGTGGCGCCCCCTTTCGGCACTTCTCGGATTCCTCACCGACCGCCTCGTGCGACACAAGGTAACGCCATACATCGAGAAGCTTGAGGTGAAAACACCCAGCCTCGCGCAGACGGTGGCCAACCTTTCGGGTGGCAATCAGCAGAAAATCAGCGTCGCCAAATGGCTGGCAGCAGGCGTCAAGATCTTGCTGGTTGACGAGCCGTCAGTCGGCATCGACATCAAGACCAAGGCTTACCTGCACGATTTGCTGCGAGAACTCGCCGACAACGGCACTGCCATTTTGCTGATCACGAGCGACATGCCCGAAATGATCCTGCTCGCTGACAGGATTCTGGTCATGAACGACTACCGGCTTCAGGGCCAGTTAATCAATGACGGATCCTATGCCGGCATGAGCGAGGGCATCATGAATCTGATCCATAGGGCTGAGGCCGCCTAAGCTCCTCACACTTTCAGGACTTTTCACCATCGGCCAAGAGGATCCCGTGGACAGGCGTGAGTTCGGCAGGACTGGATTGCAGGTATCCGCGCTGAGCTTTGGTGCGTCCTCTCTGGAGGTGTGGGCATGAGCCTCGCCGAAACCCTTGGCAGAGGCAAACTCGAAATCCCAATTGGCCCCCTTCTGGCCGGGCGATTCATGCGTGATGACGATGATGCCGGCGTCCTTGGCCTTCTGCAGCACCGGCTCGAGCACCTTGGCGTCGTTCGGCACCACGCCGATGACTTTTACGCCCTGAGCGATGAGATCCTCGATGGCGCGAACCTGAAGTGCAGGATCGGCGCTGGTCGGGCCAACCATGAACGCATCGATGCCGAGCTTCTGACCGCGCTCCTTGATACCGGCCTCCATCGCGTTGAACCACGGAATGCCACCAATCTTCACGACGATGCCGACCTTGCCGGCCTATTGCGCCAGCGCCGCGAACGATGCGCCAAGCGATAGCGATGGGCGAGCGCCACGGCGGACGCTTCGCTGCAAGTTGATGGGTTCTCCGCCGCAGCCGAAGTTGTGTTGGACGGGTCTTCATATCTCGCCCCCATCTTAGTCTTTCAGGCTCGGAAACAGCAGCCAGCCCGCCGTCCGGGGAATGCCGCTTGCCGTGAAGAGCTGTTCCTACGGGATCATCTGTTGGGCGATGCGCACCAGATCATTGAGCGCCGAGCGGATCTGCGGCCAAGGGAACTCGGAGCATTCCTCCCAGGCCTCGCCCTCACGCAACACGGCATCGAGCTTGCCCGCTATACCGGCGAGAGTCGTGGCGGGCGTGGACGAGATCACTTCCAGCAGATCCTCCGCCCGGTCACCAGCCTCGCGCTCGGCCCTGAGCGCTGCGGTGTAACCGGTCTCCTCGGCAGCCGCATCCCAGCGTGCCTGATGCGCCGCGAAATCAGCTTCGGCCTTCTTGCGGAGAGCCACCATGTCCGGCCCTTTGCCGAGTACTTCATTGAGCATCTCGATCGAGTGGACCGTCACGTCCTCACCCTCGGGCAGGCGGACGGTCGCGCGAGGAAAGCCGACGCTCTCGACAAGCCTCGTCTCCAGGCGCTGTTGCTCGCGGCAAAGCCGCTCGCTCAGCCTGTGGGCTGTCTGCCATTCCCGCCAAAGCGCCAGCGCTGGGTCGAAGAGGGACATGTTCGTCGCGGTAGCGTTGCCGGTAAGAGTACTTTTCTCAAGCATTGAAGCGGTGGACGCGGTCATTCCTCCCGCAAGCACTTGCCTACGGGTGACGAAGGGCGGAGTCGTGGTATTGTCGGAATCAGATGGGGTATTCGGCTCGAGCCCATCTTCAAAGGTGATGCAAAGAGGTGTTGCGCTTCGAGCTGATGATAACTTGGTCTGTCCAGACAGCCACAAGCATCAGGAAAGGAAGCGCAACATGAAGCATTTTGTTGGCCTCGATATCTCGGTGAAGGAAACCGCCGTTTGCGTTGTCGACGAAACCGGCAGGATTTGTCGTGAGGTGAAGGTGGTCAGCCACCCTGACGATATCATTGCGGTGCTGAAGGACTCGACTTGGAACGTCGAACGGGTCGGGCTCGAAGCAGGGCCCTTGTCGCAGTGGCTATTCGAGGGGCTGGCCAGGGCCGGGCTGCCGGTCATCTGCATCGAAACACGTCATGTGAAAGCATTCCTGAAGGCGCAGCCGAACAAGACAGATCGCAATGATGCGCGCGGCATAGCCCAGATGATGCGGGTCAACCTATTCCGCCCGGTGCACATCAAGACGCTGACGAGCCAGAAGCGCCGGGTGCTGCTGACGGCCCGCAAGATCTTGCAGGAAAAGGCGATCGCGATCGAGAACGACATCCGCGGTCTTCTGCGCAACTTCGGGCTCAAGGTCGGCGCCGTGGGAACGGCGAAGTTCGAGGACCGCATCCGTGAGCTTGTCGAATGCATGCCCGATCTCGAACAGATCATGGAGCCACTGCTGGCCGCCAGGCGGAAGCTGCGCGAGGAATTTGCGCACCTGCACAGACAAGTGCTGGCGATCGCCAGGGGCGATGCTACCTGCCGGCGCTTGATGACGGTCCCTGGTGTCGGCTCCATAGTGGCGCTCGCGTACACCGCGACGATCGACATTCCACAACGGTTCAGAAACTCCAAGGCGGTAGGGCCGATCCTGGGGCTGACACCGAAGCTCGACGAGTCCGGCGAAAGCAAGCGCGTTGGAGGCATCTCACTCTGCGGGGACGGCATGATGCGAACATTGCTCTATGAAGCAGCCCAAGTCATGCTGACGCACGTGAAGAAATGGTCATGGCTGAAGGCCTGGGCGATGAACGTCGCCAAGCGGCGCGGCTTGCGCAGGGCGATAGTCGCGCTCGCACGTCGCCTGGCGGTCGTCATGCACCGCATGTGGCTGGACAACAGCGAGTTCCGCTGGACGCGGGAAACCATGGCGTCAGCCGTGTGACAAAAGGCCGGGAAGAAGAGGTAGAGAGTTCCGCCCAGCGCGGAAGCACGTCCTTCGCGGGACGAAGGATGAGGTGAGTTCGCGATCATGGGCACACCGGTCATGTCATGCTGGCCAGGACGCGAATCAGATTGTTCCGCCTTATTCTCTGAATCCCATCAAGGGAGGGCCAATGGGCCGATCCCGGAGAGAAGCACGAACCCGCGAATGATGTCAGAAGCTGGTAAGGCAGAAAATGACAAAAGCGCTTGACCCCAAGCCGCCGAATAGAGAAGCCATGACCCGAGCTCCTAACAGCTTGGCTGTGGTTAGGTCGGGCTAAGCGTGTCAGCGCTCAGCTCGGCCGGCTTAGGGAAGCTCATCATACAAATTGATTGACCGTCAATGGGATTGTAGCCCATGGAAAGTGCGCTAACGATAGAGCAGTGTCGCGGCGCTCGGGCGATGCTTGGGTGGAGCCAAGACGAACTAGCTAAAGCCGCAAATGTGGCTCGGCAGACGATTGCGGATTTTGAGCGTGGGGCGCGCATTCCGATCGCCAACAACCTCATAAGTATAAGGCATGCGTTCGAGAGGGCCGGAATCGAGTTCTTATCCGAGAATGGTATCCGTTTAAGACCCCGCATCTGACAACTGTTTGGCAATAGGCTTGGCTAAGAGACCGTTTTGAAAATCGGCTGGCTATGGGTTCCGTCTGAGGCTTGGTTGTGATTCAAGCTTTAGATGTGGACAGAGCAGAGCCGTGGCCGGATGGCCC